>JAAZNO010000235.1 GCA_012798275.1 Chloroflexota bacterium | reverse complement strand
GCGAGCGCGGCGGCACCGCCGGCATTGGTGACGAGCGCCACGCGCGGCCCGGCGGGCAGCGGTTGATGCGCCAGCACCATGGCGATGTCATTCTGCTCCTGGAGCGAGTTGGCCATCACCACCCCGGCGCGATGACAGGCGGCGACGTATGCGCGCCCGGTGCCGGCAAGCGCGCCGGTGTGCGACGCTACCGCGCGCGTCCCGGCGGAGGTCCGTCCCGCTTTGACGATCACGATAGGCTTCTCGCGGTAGATGGCCGCGGCAGTCTCGACAAACTCGCGGCCTTCAGGGATCCCTTCAGCGTAGAGATTGATGACTTTGGTGTAGGGGCTGGCGGCCATCATGCGGATGCCGTCGGCGATGTTCACGTCCACCTGATTGCCCAGACTGACGATGCGGCTGAAGCCCACGCCCATCTGAATGGCCCAGTCAATGGTGCCTCCCACGAGCGCCCCGGAATGCGAGGCGAAGCCAATGGCGCCTTGCTTAGGTATGTGGGTGATGAAGGTGGCGTCAAGCGGGACGTGCGTGTCCATTGTGCCGACGCAGTTGGGGCCGACGAGGCGCATCCCGTATTCATCGGCGATGGTTTTGAGCGAGCGTTCCAACGCCGCGCCGTGTTCCCCCACTTCCCGGAAGCCGCCGGTAATCACAATGACGACCTTGAGTCCGCGCTCGCCACAGGCGCGGAGCTCGCCGGGTGCCAGTTCAGCGCGCACCATGATCATGGCCAGTTCCAGTGGATCGGGCACCTCGGCAATGTTGCGGTAGACTTTGAGGCCCAAAATTTCCCCGCCTTTGGGGTTGACGGGATAAACTGGCCCTTGATAGCCGTGTTCCTTGAGATTCCGCACCACGCCATAGCTCAGCTTGGTGGGATCATTGCTCGCGCCGATGACGGCAACGCCTTGCGGATTGAAGAATAATTCCAACACGTCTGTCATGAGTCGCTCCTCTATCTGGTTGCTGGTTGCTGGTTGCTGGTTAACTGGTTACTGGTTGCTGGTTAACTGGTTGCTGGTTGCTGGTTGCTGGTTGCTGGATACTGGTTGCTGGATACTGGTTGCTGGTTGCTGGTTGCTGGTTGCTGGATACTGGTTGCTGGTTACTGGTTGCTGGATACTGGTTACTGGTTACTGGTTGCTGGATACTGGTTACTGGTTGCTGGATACTGGTTACTGGTTGCTGGTTGCTGGTTGCTATCATATCTGGAGATGGAGTTTTGTCCACTGCCAAATGTCGTCAGTCTGGTGGCCTGTAGTCTGGTCGTCGTCGCTCCGCCAACTGTCCGACTGCCGTCTAGACTGCCGTTCGCGTTTTGGCCCATCTGCGTTACAATAGCACGGACTGCCGGGTTGTGATGGGGTTAGAATGCCGCCCGGCGGTCTTTTGTGCGGAGAGAGAGATGCGCCGGATACGTGACTTTACACGATTTTTTATGCCCCGTCTGGGGCGCCCGATCGTGCCTGCTATCTATCGGGCGAATTTCCTGCATTTCTACCTGGACATCGCCTGGTTTGCCATCACTGCGGCGACAGCGATGTCCTTCGTTGGCGTGTTCATCACCCGTCAGGGGGCCTCGGCCTTCCAATTGGGCCTGCTGAGCGCTGGTCCCGCCGTGGTGAACCTGCTGATCTCGACTGCTGCCGGGCAATGGCTGGAACGACAACCGTTGGAGAAGGCGGTGCTGCGGACGGCCGTCTTCACCCGGCTGACCTATCTGCCCTGGGTGATTCTGCCGTTCTTTCTGCCACCGGCGGCGCAGGTGTGGGCGTTGCTGGCGTTGACGGTGCTGGCTGCCATTCCTGGCGCGGCGCTCAACATGGGGTTCAACGCCCTTTTTGCCGAAGCCGTGCCGGGCGAGTGGCGCGGTTTCGTCGCCGGACGGCGCAACGCGCTCTATGCCGTGATCTTTATCGGCGTGACCCTGCTCGCCGGCTGGATTCTCAACACGCTGCCCTTTCCGCTGGGGTATCAGGCGATCTTTGCGCTTGCCGTGCTGGGCGCGGCGATGAGCACGGTGCATCTGGGGCTGATTAAACTCCCGCCGATGGAAAAAGCTGCACCGGCCGCGCCGTCGAAAGGGCGACGCCTGCGTTGGGACTTGCTGCGAGGTCCGTTGGGAAAAGTCCTCGCCGCGCTGTTGATATTCCACCTCACGTTGTTCCTGGCCGCGCCCCTGTTTTCGCTGTACATGGTCAACGATTTGAGGCTCACGGACTCTCAAATCAGCTTTGGAACGGCGGTTTTCTATGTCGCCATGCTGGCAGGCTCGTTGTCGCTGGATGGGCTGGCGCGCCGCTGGGGCAATCAGAAGGTCACGGCGCTGGGCGCCTTCTTCTTTGGCTGCTATCCGTTGGTGATGGCCCTGTGGCGCAGCGTGTGGGGCTTTATGGTGGCGTCGCCTTTTGGCGGTTTGGGCTGGGGACTGGCCGGCGGTGCGATGATCAACTGGCTGCTGGAGCGCGTGTCCCCGACAGAACGCGCGGCGTCGCTCGTCTGGTACAATCTTGCCATCAACGGCGCGATGTTGGTCGGCTCGTTGCTCGGTTCGGCGGGGGGCGAGTGGCTGGGCGTCCGTACGGCGCTGTTGGTCTTTGGCGGGATGCGGATGCTCTCGGCGCTGTATATCCTCAAGCGCGGGTAGCCTGATGCCACAACAACTCTTGCAACGTGGACAGGCAGAGGCGCCAGGGGATACATCACGCGGCCCTCAGGCTCAGCGCCTCCTTACGCCGCGGTTTTGGGGGATGCTCCTGGTCGCGCTGGGAGCACTGGGATTCAGCAGCGGCATTTTCTTCAACCGCTCCATTGCGATGATGACCGGGCCGCAGATCGCGTTTTTCCGCGCCCTTTGCGGCTTCAGCTTCTTCTCGTTGCTGGCCGCGCGTGATCCGCAGGCATTTCACGTGCGCAGCTATCGCTCCGCGATCCCCTGGTTGATCGGGCTGGGCGTCTCGGTCGGCGCAACGGCGACGCTGTATATGACCTCATTACGCTACACGACGGCGGCGACGGCGGTCCTGCTCAACAATACCGCGGTCATCTACGTGGCGTTATTCTCACCCTGGATGCTCAAAGAGGCGCGTCCCCGTTTCACCTGGGTGAGTCTGGCGCTAGCGCTGGTGGGGATGACGCTCATCACCGACCCGGCGCACATTGAGGTGGGGTCAGATTCCTGGGTTGGGGTGCTAACGGCGCTGACGACCGGCGTGACCTATGCCTTCGTCATGCTCTTCAGCCGGCGGCTCGGCGGGCGCGTGAGCGGCGTGACGCAATCGTGGTGGAGCATCGGCATTGCGGCGTTGATCGCTGCGCCGTTTGCGGTAGGGACGTCGTGGGAACTGGTGCGCGCTAACTGGTACTGGCTGCTGGCCCTGGGGACTCTATCCTTGAGCATCCCCTATTTCCTTTACTTTCAGGGCCTCAAGCGGCTCAACGCGCAGGTCGTGAGCATGATCGGCTTGTTGGAGCCGGTGTGTGGTGTCCTCATCGGAATTTTCCTCTTCCGGGAGATTCCCAGTGCGCTGGGGTTTGTGGGCATCGGGCTGATTTTTGCCAGCATTGTGCTGATCTCATGGAGGAACGTGGGCTTGTGAGAACGTGGGAATGTGGCTGGACGCAGATGCACGCTGATGAGAGAAGAATTTGCGAAAATCAGCGTCCTATAGTTCTCCGGTTGAGGATAAGGGGGTCTTGCACGCGGGCGTAGCCCGCCTGCAAGACCCCACAAAAAAAGTTCCCCTTTCTCCAGCGCGCGCTGGGGGAAGGGCCAGGGGATAGGGGCAAGAATTGATTCTCAATCTTCAGCAGTCGCCAGGGAATCTTGTGTTTTTTTAGTCAGTGGCTGAACAGTTACTGTGTGAGTTGTGAGCTGTGAATCGTGATC
>JAAZNO010000234.1 GCA_012798275.1 Chloroflexota bacterium | reverse complement strand
CGTTCGATGGCGCTAAACGGCCAGGGGTAATGGCGCAGCAGATTCTGCCACGAAAACCACAGCGTCTTCGCCCCCAACCGTCGGGCCAGGACGTTGGCGTGAAAGGTCGCCAGATTGTAGGGCTCCTCATCAATGTGGACAATATCCGGGTGCTCACGCCGCAACAGGCGTCCCAATGTAGGATAGAAATGCAGGTGAAAATTGCCATTCCACACCAGGGGCAGCGTCTCCAGCCGATATCCCACGGTGTGCGCGCGCTCCAGACGGGTCACGCCGCGCTCGTCGCGCCAGGACGACGGCACCGCGGCCACGAGTTCGATGCCGGGAACTGCGGCGAGCTCCTCCAGTTTACGTTGATAGACCCCCACCAGGCAGGCCTTCGAAAGCATGATCACGCGCAATGCTGTTGATGCTCCTTCCGTAAACGACCCGGCGAGAAATGGCCGGCAGGGACACCCTCACAGCCCTCTCTGCCCAGATGATGGTCGCGCCGGTACTCCAAGTATACTCCAGGCAAGCCGCAGGAAAAGATGCCCCTCAAACAAGTTGTCCACTTCAGCGTTCTGAGGTATCATAGCGTTGAAGGATGAAGAACACAGGCCAACGTACCAAGTCACATGTGGGAGGAGATACCCATGGAATTAGCAGCTCTTGCCCAACGTCTGGAAATGCTCCAGCCGCTGCCGCTCGGATACTTGCCCACTCCTCTGGGGCCATTGCCCCGGCTCTCCCAGGCGCTGGGAGGGCCGGAGGTGTGGATCAAGCGCGATGACCTCACCGGCCTGGGGCTGGGAGGGAACAAAATCCGCAAGCTCGCCTTCCTGCTGGCCGAGGCCCAGCGACAACACGCGGACGTCATCATGACCACGGGAGCGCAACAATCCAATCACGCGCGCCAGACTGCTGCCGTCGCCGCCATGCTGGGATTGCCCTGCGTGCTCGTCCTGCGCGGCACTCCACCGGCCCAACCCCAGGGCAACTACTTTCTTGACCGGCTCCTGGGCGCCGAGGTGCGCTGGTCGGGCGATCGCCCCCTCCTGCAAGCGCTCGACGCCGAGGCCGAAGCCCTGCGGCAGGAAGGGCGCCATCCCTACGTCGTCACCTACGGCGGCAGCTCGGCGCTCGGCGCGTGTGGCTTCGTCGCCGGCATAGCCGAGGTCGCCATGCAGGCCCAGGCGTTGGGGATCACCTTCGACGCCATAGTCTTTGCCAGCAGCAGCGGCGGGACGCAGGCCGGCATGGCCGCCGGCATCCGCGCCCTTGACCTGCCCACGCGCGTGATCGGCATCAGCATCGCCGAACCGGCAAGCAGCTTCCGCCACGATCTGGCACGCCTCACCAACGAGACGGCGGCCCTGTTGAAGCTGGATCTCGCCTTCAGCGATGACGACTTCGACGTGCGCGACGCCTATCTGGGGCAGGGCTATGGCATCGTCACCGACGTCGAACGCGAAGCCATCCGTTTCGCCGCCCGCACCGAAGGGCTGTTTGTGGATCCCGTGTACACCGGGCGCGCCCTCGGCGGCTTGATGGACCTGATCCGGCGAGGCGAATTTAGCCCCTCACAGCGGGTGCTCTTTTGGCACACCGGCGGCGCTCCGGCCCTCTTCGCCTACACGGAGGCTCTCGAAGGATGAAGCGCGGCAGGCTGCTTCTCGTGGGCCTGTTGGTGGGGCTGGGACTCGGCTTTCTCTTCGGCTGGGGACTCTGGCCCGTCCAGTATCACGACACCACCCCGGCCCAGCTCCGCCCCGACTATCGGGATGAATACCTGCGCCTGGTCGCGCTTTCCTACCAGGTGGAGCCAGATCTCGCCCAGGCGCGGGCGCGGTTGGCCGCCATGGGAGACATAGCCCCGTTCCCGCAGCTGGTCGCGCGCATCGAAGCGTGGATCGCCGCCGGCGCGTCGCCCGCGGCCCTCGAACCGCTCATCCAGCTGGCCCGCGACCTTGGCGTAGACACCCCCGTCATGCGCGCTTACCTTCAGGAGGCGCAGCCATGAAAGCGTCGTGGGTCTGGCTCGCCGTGGGGGTGGCGTTAGGACTCGCCGCCGGGTTGATCTACACCTGGG
>JAAZNO010000233.1 GCA_012798275.1 Chloroflexota bacterium | reverse complement strand
GCCATCACCAACGCCAGGAGGGTACTGCGCGGCAAGTGAAAATTGGTGATCAGCGCGTCCACTACCCGGAATTGAAATCCAGGCGTGATGTAAAGCCGGGTGAAGCCCTCGAAAGGCGCCACCGTGCGCCACGGACACCCCTCCGCGGGTGTCTGCAGCAGTCCCTCGCGCGCCGCGGTCTCCAACACCCGCATCGAAGTCGTGCCCACGGCAATGACCCGCCCGCCCATCACCTTCGTCTGATTGATCTGCGCGGCGACTTCTGGCGTGAGGATCGCCCATTCGCTGTGGATGGCATGCCCTTCGATGGAGTCCTCCGTGATCGGGCGGAACGTATCCAGCCCCACATGCAAGGTGACGAAGGCCAGCTGCACCCCCTGATCCCGCAAGGCGAGCAGCAGCTCCGGCGTGAAATGCAATCCCGCCGTCGGCGCGGCAGCGCTGCCCAGCGTGCGCGAATACACCGTCTGATAGCGCTCCGGGTCGTCCAGGGCCTGATGAATGTACGGCGGCAAGGGCATTTGCCCGATGCTGTCGAGATACGGCTCGATGGGCTCAGAGAACACCACCGTGCGCTCGCCGCGTTCCCCGCTCGCCTCCACTTCAGCGTAGAGCGCGAGAGGTTCTTCGCCTCGCAGCAGCTGCATGTGGCTTCCCACGCGCGTGCGCGCTCCACCCACGAGCGCCCGCCAACGAGCCGCGCCGAGATTCCGCAGCAGCAGAATTTCGACTTTGCCGCCGCCGGGCGTCTTCCGCCCAAACAGCCGCGCCGGGATGACGCGGCTCTCATTGGCGATGAGCAAATCGCCGGGATGAAGGTAGTCCCCCAGCTCCCGGAAGCCGCGATGTTCCAGCGCACCGGTGTCGCGGTGAATGACGAGCAGCCGCGAGCTGTCCCGGGGCTCCACCGCCTGCTGCGCGATGAGCTCCGCAGGAAGGTCATAGTCAAGATCGGCAGTTTTCATCTGACTGAGGTCACTCCGGCAACAAGACCGGGCGCAACTGCGGCGCATAGGCGTCAATCAACGCCGGCGTGAGGGCATTGCCGCGCGCGATGGCCGTGTAGAGGTCCGCACTGGGGCGCGGCGTGCGCACGCCGGTCGCGGGATCCATTTCGATCAGGCCGAAGCGCAACGTCCAGCCCTCCGCCCACTCGAAATTGTCCACCAGCGTCCAGTAATAATAGCCCTGCACAGGAATGTTGTTCTGCAAAATCTTCCACAATTGGTGTAAGTGCAACAGCAACGCGGCCGGCCGTTGATCGTCGTCGCTATCGGGAATGCCATTTTCGGTGATGTAGATCGGCAAGCGCATCTGCCACAAGCGCTTGATCGCGCGCCGCAACCCCTCCGGGTAGAGCTCGCCGTACCCGCCGTCGAGCAGCTCCGCGTCGGGGGCATGGAGCGTACGGCTGAACAACGCCTCCCTGGCGCCGCTATCGAAAGCGACCAGATCGCGCGTGTAATAGTTCAGGCCGATCCAGTCCAGCGTGTGACGCAACGACCAGGCCGGGCCAAAACCGATGGGCAGGACCCACCGCCCTTTCCACACCGCATCGAGCACGGAACGATTGAAACCCCGATCCAGGATCTTGGCCACCGACCGGTCCAGAAACGAGTGCGGGTTAGCGGGATCAAAAAAGCGCAAATTGTGCGCCAATCCCACCTTGGCGTTGGGTTGAAGGCGGTGAATGGCACGATAGGCCTCGGCGTGAGCCTGCAGCAGGGTTTGCAGCACGATGCGGGTCGCTCCAAAATCACGCCGACCGGGCGGAAACGTCCCATAGAGATAGCTCATCACGGCGTAAACGTTGGGCTCGTTGATGGTGCACCACAACGTCACCTGATCGCCGAGCGCCTTGACCACCCGCTCGACGTAACGGACGAAATGCGCGCGCGTGTCCTTGTTGAGCCAGCCGCCCTGCTGCTCCAGCCACAGCGGATTGGAGAAGTGATGCAGCGTCACCATCGGCTCCAGGCCACGCTGTTGCAGGCCCTTCAGCATCTCGCGGTAGCGCTCCAGGGCAGCGTTATCAAAGCGTCCCGGCTCCGGCTCCACCCGGCTCCACTCGATGGAAAGGCGCAGCGCGTTCAGGCCCATGGCCGCTGCACGGTCGAAGTCGGCCTCCGCCGCTTCCCACCAATCGCAGGCGCGCCCGGAAGTGTGGCCCCCTTTGATGCGCCCCTCCTGTTGTTCCCAGGCCCACCATTGATTGTTGGTGTTGTTGCCCTCGACCTGATGCGCGGCCGTGGCGACCCCCCATTTGAAATTCGGCGGAAAGTGAAAAGTAGCTTCGGGCATGACCCTCTCCTGACATGGAATGCACAACAGCGCCCGGCCACGCGCCCGTTGCGATTCAGCGTCGTTATACATTGAGGCAACAAAACACGGTGAGCGGAAATCTCCGCTCACCTTACTGCTCCCCTCACAGAGCTACTGCACGACCGGGCACACTCCCAGGCCGAGGAAGCCCGGCCCAACGTGCGAGCCGATCACCGGTCCGGTTTCGTGCAGGAAGAAATCCACGCACTGCAATTCCTGGCGCACCTGCTCACCAAAAGCGTGGGCGTCCTCCGCGCATTGGATGTGCGTGACCGCCGCATAGACCGGCACGTCCCCCACCCGCTTCTGCACCTCGACGAGCACCTGCTCCAGACCCCGCTTCCGGGTACGCGCCACCGTCAGCGGATCAATCTTGCCGTCGTTGAGGTAGAGGATAGGACGCAGGTGCAGCACGTTTCCCAGCAACTTCGCCGCGCCATTGATGCGCCCCCCTTTTTGCAGATAATCCAGAGTTTCTACCAGGAACACGCCGGCAAAGCTGTGGGTCATCTGCTCCACAACGGCGGCGGCCTCAGCACGCGAACCGCCGGCTGCCAGCACTTTTGTCGCCTGGTGAACCATCAGCGCCAACACGCAGGTCGTCGCCTGGGAATCAATGACGGTGATCCGCTCAGGCGCCACTTCCTGGGCCGCCATCTG
>JAAZNO010000232.1 GCA_012798275.1 Chloroflexota bacterium | reverse complement strand
TGCTCTGGCAGCTGGGGCGCACGTGGTTCAATCGGCGCGTGGGAAGCTGGGCCGCGTTGCTGATGGCGCTCTCTCCCTTCGCGATCTGGTACGCGCAAGAAGCGAAGATGTACGCCCTGCACATGCTGCTGGCGACGCTGGCGCTGCTGCTGCTCACCCGCGCCCTGCGCCGGATGCGCTGGCAGCACTGGCTGGCCTACGTCCTTTGCGTCAACCTCCTGGCCTACAGTCACTTCTTCGGCGCGTTCACCATTGCGGCGCAGGGGATGCTGGTCCTCATCACCACCTGGCGCGACTGGCGGCGGCTCGGCGCCTACGTCGGCGCGATGGCGCTTTCGGCGCTGCCGTATCTTCCCGTGCTGCGCTTTGCCTGGACGCTGCTGCCGACCTTCCAGATGCAGGATCCCAGCAAGCGTTTCGTCCCGCTGCCTCAGATGCTGCGTGAGTTGTTGCTGGAGTTCAGCGTCCGCGCCTGGAGTTGGGAACACGAGGGGCTGTGGCTATTCGGCCTGAGCGCGTTGCTCGTGGGAGGGATGCTCGCGGCATGGCGTCGCGGGTGGCGCGCGGGCGCCTGGCTCACCGGCCTGCTGATCTTCCCCCTGCTGCTCTTCTATCCGGTTTCATTCAGAATCCCGGTCTTCACGCCCAAATACCTCAGCGCGATTTTCCCCATCTTCTTGCTGATCCTGGCGCTGGCAGTGGAAACCTTGCGCCGCCGGCAATCGCTGCTCGCGTTGGGCGCGGTAGCCGTCCTCCTGCTGGGACAGACCCAGGCCGAGCTCCGCGATCTGAACGACCCGGCATTTCAACGCACGGATTGGCGCTTCGTGGCGCAGTATCTCGAAGATCACGGCGCGCCCGATGATATTATCGTCATCTACACCGACTACATGGACCGCGTCCTCAGCCGGTATTACCGGGGGCCCATCAAAATTTTCTCTTATCCGTATGATCCCAAAGCGCCGGAGCCGCTCTACGAGAAACTGCAAGGCGAAGGGTTTGGCCGACTCTGGCTGGTACTCCATCATGATCTTGTGTACGCGCCCGATCACCGGCTCATCGAAGCGGCAAGCGAGCGCTTCCCCAAAATCACGGGGCAATATCCCACCCTCGGACAAATTCGGCTGCTCGGATTCGACATGAACTGGCGTCACACGCAGCTTCCGGCTGCCGCCGCGCCGGTAGATTTCACCTTCGAGAACGGCCTGCACCTCGTGGGCTATCAGGTAGACGCGATGCGCCTGCCCGCCACGGAGGAGGTGAGCCATCCGCCCAGCAATTGGATGCATCTGACGACGTATTGGAAGCGCACGACAGAGGCCGCGCCCGATCCCCCGCGCCTGGACGGGCTGCTCACCGATGCGGGCGGAGGGGTGTGGGGCCGCGAGCTGGTGTACGCTCCCACTGTCTTCGATTTCGATCCGCCCGCGCAATGGCCCGCCGACGCCATCATCGAGGCTCACCTGGACGTCAATCTCAATCCCGTCACGCCGCCGGGGATGTACCGTTTGGCGGTCGCTCTGGAAAACACGGCAGGCGAACGCATCCCCCTCGTCAGCGGGGAAGCGGAAGCGCTGCTCACCCCCATCGAGATCATCAAGTAAGCGCCATGCGTTTTGTAAAACGGTCCACACGTCTTCTCATCCTCCTGCTCCTGCTGGCCTTTTTCGCTCAGGGGATGGCGCACCTCCGCAGTGCGTCGCTCACCTTCGACGAGGGGCCGCACCTGGCGACCGGCTACGCCACGCTCCGTACGGGCGATTTCCGCTTGCAGCCGGTGCACATCCATCCGCCGCTGGCGAACATGCTCTCCGCCATGCTGTTATTGCTGCAGGACGACCTTCCCGACCCCCGCACGATTGACGGCTGGGACATTGCCAGCCTCTCGGCGGTGACCGATGCCGTCGTGTGGCAGTATCCGCATCCGGAGCGACTGGCGCTCGTGGGCCGGCTGCCGATCCTCTGGCTGGCGGTGCTGCTCGGCGCGCTGATCTGCCGGTGGGCGCGCGACCTGGGCGGCCCGCGAGCCGGGCTGCTCGCGCTGACGCTCTTCGCTTTCGATCCCAACAGCATCGCCCATGGCACGCTGATCACGACGGACATGGCGGCGACGATGCTAAGCGTAGCGACGTTGTACGCGGCGAGTCGGCAGGTTAGCGAAAAGGCGAGAAAGCAAGAAAGCGAGAAAGCGAAAAGGCGAGAAGGCAAGGATTTTGTCGGATGGCTGGGCGTAGGAGTGCTGCTGGGGCTGGCATTGCTGGCGAAGGTGTCCTCTCTGATGCTGGTTCCGGTGCTGGGACTGGTCGTTGCGGGTTACGAAGGGCGAAGGGCGAAGGGCAAACTTCACGGTTCACGCCTCACGCAGTACATATTGCGCCTTATACCTGACGCCGCGTCCCTCGCCTTGCCCGCGATGCTGGTGGTATGGGCCGGCTACGGCTTCGAGGTCGGACAGGTTCCCGGACTGCCTTTCCCCATTCCCGCCGCGACTCACGTCCGCATCTACCAATCACTGCAAGAGCACTATGAGCTGGGGCATCCCACCTTCCTGCTGGGACAGGTGAGCTCTCACGGCTGGTGGTGGTATTTCCCGGTCGCCTTTGTGCTAAAAACTCCGCTGCCGGTGCTGCTGCTGGCGTTGTATGCCGTCGTGCGTACTGCGTACCACGTACGGCGTGATATTCTCACTCACTCATCTCACGCATTACGTAGCGCGCATTACGTAGCACTGCTCTTTCCCCTGCTCTACGCCGCCACGAGCCTCTTCAGCACCGTGAACATCGGCTACCGCCATTTGCTGCCGTTATTGCCGTTCCTCTACATTGAAGTTGGTCTCTCTGGCAGTAGAAAGTATGGCGTAAGGAAGTCCACATCGCCACAAGATCACCCTCACTGGTATGCCCTACTCCCGACTCCCCTCCTCCTTACTCCCCTGCTTCTCTGGCTCATCCTGGGCACCCTTGCCGTCGCCCCCCATTACCTCGCGTTTTTCAACGAGCTGGCAGGCGGCCCGGCGGGCGGGTACCGCTATCTGGTGGATTCCAACCTCGATTGGGGACAAAATCTATGGCAGTTGCGGGAGTGGATGACGGAACACGACGTGACGGAAGTCTATTACGCCCATTACAGCCCCGCAAGGCCACAGGCCTACGGCATCGAGGTGAAGTTCCTGCCGCCGGATCCGCGCGCGGTGACCTTCACCCCCTGGCAACCGGCGCCGGGATGGTACGCCATCGGCGCGACGGTGCTCCAGGGCCCTTACGCGCCCGATCTCAATTCCTACGCCTGGTTTCGGAATCGTGAGCCGGCGGCACGACTGGGATACGCGCTCTGGCTATACGAAGTCGCGCCCTCGTCGCCCCCCGCATGGGCAGTGCTCTGCGCGGAGACAGGCCTTTCCCCCGAACAGGTGCGCGCGAACGTCGGACAAGCCACCCTGCGGGTGATCCAACCGGACTGCAGCTCCGCCGAGGTCTACGCGAAAGGGACGGGGCTTTGGATCGGGACAGCGGCTGAGCGCCCCGCCGCAGGAACGTTGGAATTGTCTCTCCGCGCCGCGAATGGCGCTGAAAGCGTCCGCATTGAGCGCCTGGAAGCCGCCCCCTCCCCCGCGTCCCCGTATCCGGTGCAGACGGCCGGGCCGCTGGACTTCCTGGGCTACGACGTCACCCCGCACCCCGAAAGTTCCGAGATCGTGCTGCGCACCTACTGGCAGGTCAAGGAGTGCCCCGAGCGGCCTCTCTCCCTGATGGCGCACCTCGTCGCGGCGGATGGCACGACCCTGCAGGTCGGCGATGGGATGGGGTTCCCGATTGACCAGTGGCAGACAGGTGATATAATCGTCCAACGACATCGTCTGCCGGCCCCCGAATCCGAGGGCTACGCCTTTCGCCTGGGCGGCTACTGGCTGGATACAATGGAACGCTGGGCGATTGTGAACGGCG
>JAAZNO010000231.1 GCA_012798275.1 Chloroflexota bacterium | reverse complement strand
TGGGCCAGATTGCGCTGTTGCTCATTCTCACGACGTGTTTGGGTATGGCTCTTATCTTGCCGGCGATTATCGGCAATGGCCTGGAAGAGGAGCTCCGCATCGAGGGGCCCTTGTTGTGGCTGGCGAACCTGGCGATGTTCCCGGCGGTGTTGCTGAGCGTCTGGCTTGCCGGGCGCTTCCTGGATCGGCGGCCCTTCGCAGATTTCGGGTTCCACTTTGGCCGCGCCTGGTGGGCCGATTTTGCCGCTGGGCTGGCATTGGGCGCGTTGCTGATGGCGGTGATCTTCCTCGTGGAGCGCGCGGCGGGATGGATTACCGTCACCGATACGCTGCGCACTACGGCATTTGGGGGCGCGTTTGCGCTGGCGCTCTGCTTCGACGCGCTGCTCTACCTGGCGGTGGGCATCTACGAGGAATTGCTCTTCCGGGGGTATTTCCTGCGCAATCTGGCGGAGGGGCTGCGTCTGCCGCGCGTAAGCAGCGGCGGCGCGTTGGCGCTCAGCTGGGCGCTCACCTCCGTAGGATTTGGGCTGGCGCACGCCTCCAATCCCAACGCCAGCGTCGTCAGCACCCTCACGCTCATCGTGGCGGGCCTCTTCCTGGGATGGGGATACCTCCTCACCGGCAGCCTGGCGCTGCCCATCGGGATTCACATCACCTGGAACTTCTTCCAGGGGACGGTTTTTGGCTTTCCGGTGAGCGGCAAAGCGGCGGATACCGCCTTTTTCGTGATCAAGCAAGGCGGCCCGACGTTGTGGACCGGCGGCGCGTTTGGCCCGGAAGCGGGGCTGATCGGTCTCCTCGCCATGTTTGTCGGCTCGCTGGCGATCGTGGGCTGGGTCCGCTGGCGTTACGGGCGCGTGACCCTGCGGAGCGAGCTGGCCGAATACATCCCGCGCTTGCCTTCTGCCGATTCTGTGGTAGGATAAATAGCGTGCTTTGTGGGCGCCGGTGCTGACGCGAGGAGCGCTCAGGCTGTTTAACATCCTTCAACGACGATGGGGGTGCCCCGCCTGTTCTGGGGCTTAAAGCGAGGAAGTCCGGTTGTAGTCCGGCGCTGTCCCGCAACGGTAGCTGCCAAAGCCATGCGCTTTGGCAGAAGCCCGATACTCCGCCTCCCTCGGTGCGACGACCTTCGCGGAAAGGCCTGGCACAGTGAGGCAGTATCGAACCCCCTCTCTGGCCTTTCCGGTCAGGAGGGGGTTTTTTGTTGTCGTAGGAGACGCCAGGTGCTGGCGCACATCATCCAAAAAAGAAAATGTGCGGTCATAGTTCAGCCTGGCGTCAGGTAGCTCGACGGTGATGGATGAACCTTTGTAAGCTGTAGCTTTTGCCCCTCCCCCAACCCCTCCCCAACGGCGCCTGTGCCGTTGGGGAGAGGAAGAAAAAATAAGAGGGTTTTGCAGACGGGCTACGCCCGCCTGCAAAACCTTACAAAAAAAGTGCCCTTTCCCCCGCGCGCGGGGGAAAGGGGCAGGGGATAGGGGGCAAAAGTTGATTCTCAATCTTCGGCAGTCGCCAGGAAATCTTGCGTTTTTAGTCACTAGCTGAACAGTCGCCATGTGAGCCATAGCCCGTGAGCAGCGACGGCGACGGCTCACGGGTCGGCCGGGGGATGGAATCCCCCGCCTGACATGAGCCCAACGCGCTGAAGCGCGTTGTTTGAGGACGTAGCAGCCCCGGGGGCCAGGAATTTCTAATCTTATTCGTGAAATTCGGGTTCATTCGGGGCCATTTTTGTAAGGAGGAGATTGCCATGCGCAAGGTGATAGGTTTGATCGTGGTGATGGCGTTGTTGTTGGGCTGGGGAGCGCCGGCGCAAGCGGCGGAGTACCCACAGCTGGAGCGCGCCCTCGCGTGGCTGCTGACCAATCAGCAGCAGGACGGCGGTTTCACCAGCGGCTTTAGCGCCGGTTCCGACCTGGGAGCGACGACGGAGGTGGTTTTGGCCTTCGCGGCGGCAGGTGAACGATTCGAGGACCCCTCGCCGCTGGCGTACCTGGAGGCGCAGGTGCAGGCCGGCGCGGTGACCGACGCAGCGAGCCTGAGCCGGGCGGTGATGCTGGCGCGGGCCTTGGGGGCGGATCCGCGCGCGATCGGCGGGAAAGACCTCGTCAAGGCACTGTTGGCCACACAGGACAAAACCACGGGGCGCTTCGGCGAGTCGCTGTATGCGCATGCCTATGCCCTGCTCGCGCTGCACAACGCGGGCGAGCCTCTGCCAGAGACCGCCGTCACCCTGCTGCTTGAGGAGCAACAGGACAATGGCTCGTGGGCGATGCTGGGGGGCGAGGAGGCGGCGGATACCAACACCACGTCGCTGGCGGCGCAGGCGCTTGTTGCCGCGGGTGAGACGGCGGCGGCACAGAAGGCCCTCGGCTATTTTGAGGTGGCCCAGAACGATGACGGTGGTTTCCCCTGGCAGAAGCCCTCGCCGTATGGCACCGACACCGACGCCAATTCGACGGCGCTAGTCCTGCAGGCGCTCGTCGCGCTGGGCGAGGATCCTGTCGCTTGGGCGCCGCAGGGAGCGTCGCCGGTGGACGCGCTCCTGGCGCTGTGGGACGCCGAAAGCGGCGGCTATAACTGGCAGCTGGCGATGCCTGGCGCCAACGTCCTGGCGACCGCGCAGGCGGTGCAGGCGCTCAGCGGCATGACGCTGGTGGATCTCGCCGCGCCCGGGGGCGTCTTGATTTCCAGCGCGGCGCTTCCCCTGGAGAGCACGCCGGCGGCCGCTCCCGCACCGTTGTTGCCGACGTCGGGCGGCCCCGCGATGGAGGTAGGGTATCTCCTGGTGTTGGCCGGCGCGGCCTTGCTGGGTAGCGGCCTTCTCCTTCGCCGTGACAGCTACCGCAAACTTTAATTTTCGATGTACCGCAAACTTTAGTTTGCGCTGCGCGCAGCGCAAATTCAGAAAATGTGATCGGTTTGGCTGGAGATTCCATCCCCGGCCTGACACGAGCCAACCGCGCTGCAGCGCGTTGTTTAGGGGCGTGTCAGCCCTGGAATTCATTCCGGGGCGGCCTGAGAGCGGCCTGAAGTTCGCGCACCCTTTACCAGGCAAGTGATTCTAAAGTTCACAGATTCGCCTTTCCGCTTATTCGCTTTTTCGCTGATTCGCTGACTGCTGACTCGCTGATCTCTATTTTCGAAGGAGCCACCCATGCGACGCTCCCTTTTGCTGACGTTGGTCCTGCTGATGTTCCTGTGCCTGCCAGGCGCCGCCTCGGCACAGGCGCCGACGCCGCAGCAGGCAGGCCTGATCATCGTCGGCGAAAATGGCGTCGTCGCCACGTACTGCATCACCTTCACCGAACCGGCGCTCACGGGACTCTCCCTCCTGGAGCGGGCCGGCGTCGCGTTGACGGTGCGCGCGGGCGGCGGCACCGCTATCTGCAGCATCGGCGAGCTCGGTTGCCCGGCGACGGATTGCTTCTGTCAGTGCAAGGCTACCCCGTGTCGCTACTGGTCATATTTTCACCGCGAGACGGACGGCACGTGGCGCTATTCCGCCCGCGGCGCCGATAGCTGGCCCATCGCCAATGGGGATGTGGATGCCTGGGTCTGGGGCGATGGCGCGACAGCCCCCCCGACCCTCAACCTGGCGGAGATCTGCGCTCCCGCTCCAACCGCTACGCCCGCTCCCGCGGAGACGCCGCTCCCGTTGGAGACGCCGGCAGCCTTGCCTCAGCCGACGGCAACTCCCGCCCCGGCCAGAGCTGAGGCCTTCATCGGCTACGGCCTGTTCGCGGTGCTTCTCCTCATCCTGTTGGGGACCGTCCTCGTCCGCCGCGCCCGCCGCAGATGAGAGGACTGGGCTGCCATGTGGACGGAAACTTTGACTTTTACCGTCTTTTCTTTACCGTACAAGTAACTGTTCAGCCTGGCGCCAGGTAGCCAGACGGCGATGGATGAACCTTTGTAAGCTGTAGCTTTTGCTCCTCTCCCTGCCCCCTCCCCGAAGGCGTAGGCGCCGTCGGGGAGGGAAAGAAAAAAATAAAGGGGCTTTGCAGGCGGGCGCAGCCTGCCTGCAAAGCCCCATAAAAAAGTGCCCCTTTCCCCCACATAACGCGGGGAAAAGGGGCAGGGGATAGGGAGCAAAAGTTGATTTTCAATCTTCAGCAGGCACCAGGAAATCTTCCGTTTTTTAATCAGTGGCTGAACAGTTACCTCTACAAGACCCGTAGGGGACGCGGGCGAGCACGAAAGACTCTAAAAAATTAGCGGCGTTCTTCGGCGTGAATCTGCGTCCTGTTTTCAAAATGTAGGGTAGCAAGGCCATCTTTGATTTGCCATGAATTCGAGGTCCGTTGAACCCATGGGTGAATCTCCGTCCTCACAAGGATCGAGCCGCAGCGCGCCGGTCCCCTGGTTGCTCTGGGCGCTGGCGTTCCTCGTGGTGAGCTACACCACCCGCAACCCGCTGTATCTGGTGTTGCTGGGAGCCGTGCTGTGGGCCACTGCCGAAGCGCACGCGCAGCGGCTCTCGCGACGTCTTTTCCTCACCATGATAGGCCTGGGGCTCCTCTGGAATTTCCTCACCGTGCATGTGGGTAGTACCGTCTTGTTCGCCCTCCCGGGAACGTGGTTCCTTATCGGCGGACCGTACACGCTGGAGTCGGCGCTCTACGGCGCGCTCAACGGCCTGGCGCTGGCGCTCATCCTCAGCGCGTTTGGCCTGCTCATGTCACGCCTCTCGCCGCGCGATCTCGTGCGCCTGACCCCGCCCGCGCTTTACGAGGCGGGATTGGTGCTCTCGGTGGCGCTGGCGTTTCTGCCGCAGAGTCGGGAGACGTTGGAGGAGATCCGGCAGGCGCAGGCGGTGCGCGGCCATCGCGTGAAGGGCCTGCGCGATCTGCTGCCTCTGCTGTTGCCATTGTTGATCACCGCGCTGGAACGCGCCCTGCAGCTGGCAGAGACGATGGAGGCGCGCGGTTTCACCTCCTGGCGGGGAGGGGGCTCCCGGCGCGCGGCGGCGGCGTTCGTTGTGGCGCTGCTCTTGCTGCTGACGGGAAGCGGCGGCGCCCTGCTGCAATGGCCCGCCTGGGTCAGCGGCGCGTTGATGGCGGCGGGCGTCGCGGCGATCGCGTGGGGGGTGCGGGGCGTCGGTCGCGGCAGGAACCGGACCGCGTCGCTTGCGGGACCCCGTCTCACCCACGCTGCGTGGCTGATGCTGGGCGGGGCGCTCGCGGCGCTGGCGCTGTGGGGTGGACTGTTGCTCTTCGCGCCGCAGACGCTTGCCTATGAGGTGTACCCGCGTCCGACCGCGCCGCCGTTTTCCCCCTGGGCCGGGCTCGCGTTGCTGTTGCTGGCTCTGCCGGCCTTCACGCGGCCTGATGGCGTGAGGCGCACTCACCCGTCGGACGCGCCCTCGGCAACCCTCCCGCCCCGGGTGGGGTTGCCCCCGCGAATTCTCTTCGAGGGCGTCACCTTCGCCTATCCTGAGATGCCTGCCCCGCTGCTGCGCGAGATCCACTGCGCTATCGAGCCGGGCGCGTTTGTGCTGGTGACCGGCCCTTCCGGGGTGGGGAAGAGCACGCTGCTGCGCTGCATCAACGGCCTGGTGCCGCAGGCGACTGGCGGACGTATCGGCGGACGGGTGCTCGTCGGCGAGGTAGACGCGCTGCGCGCCGGCCCGCGCGTGATGGCGCGACAGGTCGGTTTCGTCGTCCAAAATCCGGAGGCGGGTTTTGTGGCGGATCGGGTGGAGGATGAAGTGGCGTTCTCGCTGGAACACAGCGGCGAGCCTGGGGCGCTCGCGGCGCGGGTGGAGGCGGCATTGGCCCGTGTGGGCGCGGCGCACCTGCGAGAGCGTCCCCTGGCGCAGCTCTCCGGCGGCGAACGACAACGGGTGGCGCTGGCGGCGGCGCTCGCGCTGCAGCCACCCATCCTGCTGCTGGATGAGCCGCTGAGCCAGCTCGATCCGCAGGGGGCCGGGGAACTGCTCGCGTTTTTGCAGCAGCTGCACGCGCAGGGGATGACGATTGTGCTGACCGAGCATCGCCTGGAGCGGGTGTTGCCGCTGGCGACGGAAGTGTTCTTTCTGCCGGGGGATGGGACGCTCTGGCGGGCGGAGCCTCACGCCGCGGCGACAAGGCTGCCCTCGCCGCCGCCGATCGTGGCATTGAGCGCGGCGCTGGGATGGTCGCCCCCGGCGTTGAGCGTGGCGGAGGCGCGGTCGCGGTTCGCGGAGGGAGGCGCGGCGTCCTCTCTCGCGCCGGCCGCGCCGGCAGAGCTCCGTTCCCCTGAGCCGGCGCCGCTGCTGCGTCTGGAGGCGTTGCGGGCGGCCTATAACGGACGGACGATTTTGCAGGGGGTGACGCTCACTTTGGGGGAAGGGGAGCTCCTCACGCTGATCGGTCCCAACGGGGCGGGGAAGACGACGCTGCTCAAGGCGGTCGTCGGCGCGCTGCCCTTGCAGGAAGGGCGCCTGTGGCTGCGGGAGGAGGAGATCACCGGCTGGGATTTGCCCACGCGCTGCCGTCGCCTCGGCTATCTCCCGCAGGAGCCGGATCTGCTGCTCTTTGCCGAGACGGTGCGGGAGGAACTTGAGGTGACGTTGCGCAATCACGGCCTGGAGGATGGGCGCGTGGCGTCGTTGCTGGCGCGGTTGGGGCTGACCGCTCATGCGGAGACCTATCCGCGCGACCTTTCGGTGGGCGAGCGTCAGCGGGTGGCGTTGGGGGCGATCGCGGTCGTCGAGCCGGAGGTGTTGCTGCTCGACGAGCCGACGCGCGGGTTGGACATGGCGCTCAAGGTGGCGTTGGGCGAGCTGTTGCGCGGCTGGTGCGCGCGCGGGCGCGCGGTGCTGCTGGTGACGCACGACGTGGAATGGGCGGTGCAATTCGCCGACCGTGTGGCGCTGCTGGAAGACGGCGCGGTGACGCTGGCGGGCGCCCCGTCGACAGTGTTACGCGCGCGTGCGGCCTTCACGCCGCAGATCGCGCAGCTCTTCCCGGAGCAGGGCTGGCTCACCGTGGGGGACGTGCTACGGCGCTCCTCGTCGCCTGCGCGAGAGGGATAAAACCGCGCGCGTGAGCACGTGTGAACGTGAAGGCGCCAGCTCTCTAAGACATCTCGCTTTCCTCGTCCTCGAAGGCTTCTTCCTCGCCGGTTTC
>JAAZNO010000230.1 GCA_012798275.1 Chloroflexota bacterium | reverse complement strand
CCCATTCGTGGTCAGTCCCAATGAAAGTCTTCCAAAGCCTGCCCGCCGATGAACTCGCGCAAAATAGAATTCTCCGGCACCAGGTCCGCCGAAATGGGTTGGAACCATTGCAGGAAAGCAAACAGCCGCTTCGTCTCCACCCGCTCTGGGGAATGGGGATCCACCTGCAGCAGCAGCGGCTCCACAAAGGGCTTGAGGACCGCCAGTTCATAGACCAGCGCCGAGTTGAACATCACGTCCGCGTATTCCTGATTGGGGAAGATGTAGTTTTTCTCGCCGCGACGGACGCTCTCCCAACGCGCCAGGGTGTCGGCAGCGGAATAACCGCGCGTACGCGCATCCCGCACCAGGCGGCGGATGAGCCGGGTATCGGTCGTCGGCACGCGGCTGTGGCGATCGAGGTTGAGCTGCGTGAGCGCCGACACAAAAATGCGAAAAGTGCGTTCCCACGGGATGGTGTACACAAGCCGGGGATTGAGCCCGTGAATGCCCTCCACGATAATGATGTGCTCAGGTCCCAGTTTGACCCGCTTACCTTCCTCGCGCCGCCCCAGCTTGAAGTTAAAACGCGGCAGCCGCACTTCCTCGCCGCGCAACATCGCCTGCAACTGCTGATTGAAGAGCTCCAGGTCCACAGCTTCCAGCGCCTCGAAGTCGTAGTCGCCGTTCTCATCGCGCGGCGTCGCCTCGCGATCCACAAAATAATTGTCGAGCTCCAGGGCGAAAGGACGCAACCCGCGCGCCAGCAACTGCACTGCCAGCCGCCGGGAAAACGTCGTCTTGCCCGACGAGGACGGCCCGGCGATCAACACCACGCGCACGTCCCCGCGCCGCGCCCAAATCTGACCGGCAATATCGGCGATGCGTTGCTCATGCAGCGCTTCGGAGACCAGCACAATCTGGCGGATCCGCTCCTCGGCAATCGAGGCATTCAGTTCGCTCACATTTTCCACGCCCAACAGGCGCAGCCAGCGACCGTACTCACGGAAGACCGTGACCAATTGCGGCGAATGATGGGGCTCGAGCAGCTCCCGGGGCTTGTGCCGCCGCGGGAACTGCAGGATGAAACCATCCCCCCAGCGCAGCAAATCGAAATAGCGCAGGTAACCCGTCGAAGGCGCCATGTACCCGTGGAAATAATCGCGGTAGCCCTCGAGGTTGTACAGATTGAGATAGCCCTTGGAATTGCGGAGGGGAGTCTGGAACAGCGCGACTTTGTCCATCTCGTTACGGGAACGGAAAATCTCAAGCACCTCATCGAGCGGCACGTGCTCGTGCTGGATGGGGACATCGCGCTCGACCAACCGTCGCATTTCCTCCATCACGGCGTGCAATTGTTCCTCTGTGAGCGGCGCATGTTGCGGCGTCTCGCAAAAGTAGCCGCCAAAGGGCAGGGAGTGATCCACAAAAACTTCGACGTCCGGAAACAGGCGCCGCATGACGGCGATCATTAAAAAGGTGAGAGAGCGGCGGTAGATGCGGACGCCATCGGATTGCGAAAGGTCAATCGGTGAGGCCATACAGTCACGCTTGACAGGCCAGCTCAGCTCGCGCAGGTTGCCATCCACGAGCGCCGCGAGCAACGGAGCGGGTGGATCGGGGTACGCGGCCTGAAAAAAAGTTTCCAGCGGCGTGCCCACCCCGCCCTCAAACGTTCGTCCATCGGGCAATGTCATCTGCACATTATTGCGTGGCTCAGCCAATCTCACCTGACTCTTCACTGCCATGGTCTCCTCGTTAAAATAGTGCTGTCTCCTAAATCCGCGCTGCAGAAGCTAGAATGACGTGTGGGCCAGGAGCAAAAAAGCAGTATACCTGGATTGGCACGGATGTAAAGCCGTCCTTGCATGAGCGCTTGGCAGCTCTGCCGAAACTGCTATAATAAGGCCCGCAAGAAGTTGACAATACCAGTGGTATACGCCATGCGGAGGATATCATGAGCCCGACCCAGCCCTCAGCCGCCGATCGCAAGAAAGCCGACGCCCTCTACCAGGAAGCCCTCGCTGCCTATCAACGTTGGGACCTGGAAGAAGCGCTCCAACAGCTTCAGGCTGCCGTCAAGCTCGCGCCCAATTGCGCTGACTATCACCTCACCCTGGCCCAGACGCTCGCCCGCATAGGGGATTTTGACCGCGCGCTGCGCGCTCTCGCCAATTACCTGCGCCTCGAACCCAACTCCCCCGTCGCCGGCCGCGTCGAGCAGCTCTTCGCCAGCGGCATGGACCCCGTGGAGCAGCAGCTCACCGCCAAGATGAAGGCGGCGCAACTGCCCCTCGATCTCATCGGCGCCGCCATCCAGATGTGGATGGAATTCCGCATCACCCTCGGCGCCGAGCCGTTGAGCATCCCCAAACCCGAAGCCTGGGCCGCCGCGCTCGATTACACCGTGCGCAAAGTGAACCTGCGCGATGTGCCGCTGGCCAAAATCGCCGCCTATTACGACACCTCGCCCGAAACGGTCGGCAAACATCACCAAACGCTGGTCAAAATGCTCGACATTATGCCCTGCGATTATCGCTATTTCACGGGCGACCAAAATCCGCTCGACAAGCTGGTCGAGGCGGCAGAAATGCTCGATGAGCTCGAAGCGCGCTTCCACAACGAAGCCTGAGCCGCCAGCGCAGTTTTTCGGGGGCGCTCAGCCCCCGTTTTTTAACCCGCAGACGAGGTCGAATCCATGCAGGTGAGCTACCGCGAGAAACAATTCACCTTCGACGAAACGATGACGGTGCAGCAGCTGCTCAAAAAGCTCAAAATCCTGCCCGAAAGCGTGCTGGTCGTTCGCAATGGCCAGCTGCTCACCGAGGATCGCTCTCTCGCGCCCGAGGACAGCGTCAAAATCGTCCCCGTCGTCTCCGGAGGCTGAAGGTGCGCTGTCGGACCTGCGGCGCCCCGGCCGTGATCAACCTGCGACAGCACAAGCTCGCCCTGTGCGCCGAACACTTCGACGCCTGGTTCCTCGAACACACCGCCCGCGCCCTCCGCAAATATCGCATGATCGGCCCCGACGCGCGCGTCCTCGTCGCCGTCTCCGGCGGGAAGGACAGCCTCGCGCTGTGGGAGGCGCTGTTGCGCCTGGGCTATCACGCCGATGGGCTGCACATTGATCTGGGGATTGATGACGGCCTGGCGTACTCCGCACGGTCGCGGATGAAGGCGGAAGCCTTTGCCGGGCAGTGTGCCACGCAATTTCCGGGGACGCGCCTCACCATCGTTGATCTGCCCCGGCAGTACGGGGAAAGCATCCCCCAACTGGCGGCGCGCCGACACCGCGAAGCGCGCCCCTGCTCGCTATGTGGCCTGGTCAAACGCCACGAGATGAATCGCCTGGCGCTAGAGCTGGGCTACGACGTCCTCGCCACAGGCCACAACCTTGACGATGAGGCCGCCACCCTGTTCGGCAACGTCTTGCACTGGGAGACCGGTTACCTTGCACGCCAGGGGCCCGTGCTCCCCGCCGACGACGCGGGGCTGGCGCGCAAAGTCAAGCCCTTCTGCCGCCTCTACGAGCGCGAGACAGCGGCGTATGCGCTCCTGCGGGGGATTGACTACATTGAGGAAGAATGCCCCTACGCCAAAGGCGCGACCAGCCTGCACTACAAGGAGATCCTCACGCAGATGGAGCACGACGCCCCCGGCACCAAACTACAGTTCTACGTGAAATTTCTGCAGGCCAGGGCCGGAGGGCTGTTCGCCGAGTCAGCGAACGCGCCCGCTCTGCATCCGTGCACGGTCTGTGGGCAGCCCACGACCGCCGAGGGGCGCTGCAGCTTCTGCCGGCTCTGGGAATGTTGAGAGAAGCGCACT
>JAAZNO010000229.1 GCA_012798275.1 Chloroflexota bacterium | reverse complement strand
TGCCGTTTCGTGGATCAGAAAATAGCATCTGCCGCCGGCGGCTTCGAGCAGCTGACACGTGTAGAGTTCTCCCTGCCAGCGCGAATCGGCTTCGCCGAGGCCCACCGGTCCGCCCTCCAGCAACACGGTGACGCTGACGCCTGCCTGCGCTTTGGCGATCAGCAGATCGGTGAGATCGCCATGCAGCAAGGTGTACACCTCGAGATTGATGCTTTCCTGTGCCAGTGCCAGAGTGCGGGAGATGACCTCGTAGCCGTTGTCAGGGGTCACGCCCACCATCAGCGTCGCTTTCTCGGTCGCCTGCGCGGGCCAGAAGAAGGGGCTGACGAAATCCCAGCCGGGATAGACGATCCGCCGTCCGTAGTTTACGTCGCCGGTGAACTGCATCCAATCGGCGAGGGTGTTGGTGTCGATGAGGGGAGTGCCGGTGACCTCGTCAGGAATGCGATAGAAGATCTGTCCCTCGGCACGTCCCACGTTGTTCTGGTAGACCTGCAACGCCTCGTCGCTCCAGCCGGCCGCGGCGACATCGCCCTGCTTGCCGAAAACCAGCGTGTCCACGGCATGGTGCTCCGCGTCGCGCAGGATGACTTCATCGCCATTGTTGGCGAGGCCGTCGCTGAGCCAGGGGGAGAGGAGGTAGTCCGCGGCGAAACCAAATATCGCCTGGAATTTTGTGAGATCGCGGGTGAGCCACACCTGGCCATGGGCGGGAAGGGCCATAGTGGGCAGGGGCTTGCAGGCATAGTTGCTGCTCCTGATCTTGCACAGCTCCCAACCGGAGAGTTGCGCGACGGCATCGCCCGCGTTGTACAACTGCACAGCCTCATCCGCATCGAGTGACGCGAGGCCGTCAAAGTGGACAGCGTTGATGAGAATGTGCGGCGGCGGGGGCGGTTCGACGCTCAAGGTAGTGGTCCAGGCAGCGGTGTTGTTGAGCAGCGCGCTCTCGGTGACGGAGGTGCGCGCGCTGAGGCGATTCACCAGGAGCGCCGGCGCGCCGACGGTGATGACGCCCGTCACCGTGAGCTGCTGGTGTGCGCCGGGGGCCAGGTCGCCCAGGACCCAGACGAGGCTCTGGCCGCTTTGTTGGGTTGGCGGAGGGCTTCCCGCGACGAAGCTGACGCCGGAGGGCAGGGTGTCGGTGAGGCGCGACGCCAACGCCTGCAGCTGGCCGTCATTGTAGAGGCTCAGGCTGTACTCCACCGTGTCTCCAATGGACGCCGTCGCCGGGCCGGTTTTGGTCGCCCGCAGATCTGCCGCTGGTGAAGGCGGCTCGACGTAAGCGGAGTTGCGCGCTTTGGGAGTGCCGTTGAGAGGGTTGCCTTCTGCGTCCAGGCCGTCGCGGGTGATGCCGTCATTGCTGGCCCAGTTGGCGTCAGCATCAGCGACAAGGGGATCGCAGCGTTCCATGGTGGATTTGTTGGTGTTATCGCCGGCGGGCCAGGCGCCGCCGTCACCGTTGGCGGTGTCTATCACCTGAGCGCTGCTGTCTCGGAGCGTGAGGCTTTCGCCGGCATTGACCAGGTCGCCGGTGTAGATTTGATCGGCGGTGATATTGCTGACGGTCGTATCATCGGTGCGCTCCAGCAAGAAAAATCCATGCGCCGGAATGCTGCCGCTGAGCGTGAGGTCGGGGCTGGCGTCGGCGCTTTTCAGCGTCCAGCCGGTGAGGTCAATGTCCTGGGTTGTGACGTTGTACAGCTCGATCCACTCGTCTGCTGCGTTGGCGGCCGTGCCCATCCACGCCACCTCGTTGATGACGACGTCGCCTGCTGCGAGGCGACGGGGCGCCTGCGCTTCCAGGCGGGGGGAAAAGGGGAGGGGCGTCAGCAGGAGTAACAGGGCAGCCATCAAGCCACTGATGCGGACATGACGCTGGAATGTCATGGCTGGGCCTCCTTAATAGAGATCAGAGATCAGAGAACAGAGATCAGAGAGCAGAGAGCAGGC
>JAAZNO010000029.1 GCA_012798275.1 Chloroflexota bacterium | reverse complement strand
GGAGTGTTGGTCAACGATCTGTTGGTAAGCCATTTCCCCGATCTCATCAGCGTGGATTTCACCGCCGCGATGGAAGAGCGTCTCGATGCCGTAGCCGAGGGACAGCTGGATTGGGTGGAGCTGCTGCGCGATTTTTATGGGCCGTTCGAACGCACGTTGCAGCAGGCGGATATGGCCATCGAAAAGGTGGAAGCGGTGGAGCCCGTGGGGCGGAATTGCCCGGAGTGCGGCGCGCCGCTCATCATTCGTTGGGGACGCTACGGGAAGTTCATCGGCTGCTCGGCGTTCCCTGCGTGCCGGTACACGGAGCCGTGGCTGGAGAAAATCGGCGTGACCTGTCCGCAATGTCACGTCGGCGATGTGGTGCTCAAGCACACCAAGAAGGGGCGCATCTTCTACGGTTGCTCGACGTGGCCCAAGTGCGATTTCATGTCCTGGAAACGGCCTTTGGCGCAGCCCTGCCCGGTGTGTGGCGGTTTGCTGCTGGAGGTGCGGAAGGACGCGGCGCAGTGTCAGCAGTGTCAGGCCGTGACGCCGCTGGAGACGGTCGAAACGCCGGAGCCGGCCGCGGTTTGAGGGGGAGGTAAGGATGCTTTGGCCCGCGCCCATTTCCGCCGAGGTATGGGCGCGGATGTTTTGTGTCGCGGCTGGGGCTGCTTTACCATGTCTCTGAAAGGAGGGAGCCGTGAAATCGAACGTGCAGTTGTGGCGCTGGGGCGCTGCTGCCCTGGCGCTATTAGTGCTCATCGGGGGTGTTGTGGGCTGGAAGCTGACGCAGGGGGTGTCGGTTCAACGTCCATTGGCGGATCTGCCCACGCCGACGACAGAGCCATTGGCGCCTGCGCCAACGCCTGTCCCTGCGACAGCCACGACGGTCGCGCCGGCGGTCGCTGCTACCGTGATCCCTGTCACGCCAGCTGCTACCCCTGTGGCGACGCCTGCTCCCCTGCCGACGCGCGTGATTCCGCCGGCGGAGCCCTTGCAGCTGCCCGATGGCTTTGGGATTTCGGTTTTCGCCACCGGCCTGGCCAATCCCCGCATGATGACACTCGATCCAGACGGCGCTTTAGTTGTCGTCGAACGGGGGCGGCAGCGTGTTGTGCGCCTACCCGACGACGATGTTGATGGCGTCGCCGACAATGTCGTTGTCCTTGCCGAGGGCGGGCTTGAGGCGCCCAGTAGCGCTGCCTTCTTCCCTGATGGGGCGCTCTATGTCGGTGACGTGCGCCAGGTTGTGCGGTTTTTTGAGCCGAACGCGGCGGGAGCCTTTCAACGCCGCGAAGTGGTGATTTCGGGATTGCCGGATCGCCAGGGGCATAGTACCCGCACCGTGCTTTTCAGCCCCGACTTCGAGACGTTGTATGTTTCCATTGGCTCGTCGTGTAATGTGTGCCGCGAACAGGATTCCCGGCGGGCGACTATCATGCGTTATGATCCCGATGGCAGTAATGGGCGGGTGTGGGCTCGCGGGCTGCGCAATGCCGTCGGCCTGGCCATTCGTCCGGGGACCTCGGAGTTGTGGGTCACGAACAACGGGCGTGATGGATTGGGCGATGATCTGCCACCTGAGACGATCTATCACGTTCAGGAGGGCGATGACGCTGGCTGGCCATATTGTCATGCCGGGCGCATTGTAGATCCGGATTTGGGCGCGCCGGGGGCGTGTGAGGGTGTTTTGAAGCCGGTGATAGAATTGCAGGCGCACTCTGCTCCTATCGGCTTGACCTTTTACACGGGCGCCCGGTTCCCGGAGGCTTACTGGGGCGACCTGTTTGTGGTCTTCCGGGGCTCCTGGAACCGCAGCGAGCCGACGGGGTACAAGCTCGTTCACATTCCTCTGGCTGAAGACGGCGCTCCAGGGCCAGTACAGGATTTTGTGAGCGGCTGGTTGCGCGCCGATGGCACGAATTGGGGACGTCCAGCAGATGTGATCACTGGCAGTGATGGTAGCCTGTATGTGAGTGAGGATCAGGGCGGCGTGATCTACCGCATTTTTTATGAGAGTGAGTGAGGCGTTGTGGTATAATTTCAGTGTCGCTCGGAGCGCGTGAAGCGCTGCCACGTGCGCCAGCCAAACAGCGAGGCGAGGAGCATCACCATGAAACTGCGCAAAGGTTCTGTTTCTATCGTGTGTCCTGGCTGAAGGAGGCAAAGATGGGACCCCTGGATTGGTTGCTGCTTTTGATTGCCGGCGCGTGCGTGGCGATTTCACTCTATCAACGCTTCGTGCGCACAGTGTTCATGGCCATCGGGGCGTATGTCGGCACGCTGTTCAGCGCTTTGTTGTACCGGCAGGCGGCGTTCCGTCTGAAGGCCATCGGCCATGAGAAGCCCTGGTTCGAGGGCCTGGTCTTCATCCTGCTGTTCTTTTTGATCTTCCTGGTCTTTTATTTCGTGAGCCGGGCGGCTTATCGGGACACTTCCCTGCCCAAGCTGGGATTTTTGGATCACCTGCTGGGGGGCGTCGTGGGCGTGTTGGTGGCCGCGATTCTGCTGGTGATCCTCTACAACGGTTTTGGGGTGATGGTCTCCGAGTATTGGGACCCGTTTCCGTCGTATGTCCAATTGCTCAACCTGCGCGGCAGTATCCAGCTGGGAGGGCTGATCCGCCAGCTCACGCAGCTCTACGCGCAGGCTTTCTATCCCTTCTTCTATGCGACGGGTTTTCCGCCCGTGTTACAGCCACGCTAAGTCGCGGGGCGTGACGTGTAGGAGGAAGAGCATGAGCCTGCTGGATGTGCTGTTGGTGTTCCTGGGCGCAGCGGGAGTGCTGTGGGGCACGTACCGTCAGCTGCTGGGCACTTTGTTGAGCCTGGTGGGCCTGTATTTCACCTTGCTGGTGGCGGGGATGGCGACTTCCTTCTTGAGCGAGGCTTACGGCGTGGGCACACAGATCGTGCAGTCGCTGTGGGGGCAGCCGATCTCCATTCGTCTGATCGAAGTGGGTCTGTTTGCCGCTTTGGGCATAGGCTGTTTTGTCGCGTTGGAGGTAGGCAATCGCTACGCCTTCCCCAATCCCGGGTTGAAGGGGCTGGGAATTCTTGATGGCGTGTTCGGCGGGATTTTGGGGCTGGTCCTGGGAGTGGCGTTGATGGCGGTGTTCAGCAACCTCTGGCGGCTGGTGGTGCTTACCTCGTGGCAGCCGTATGCGACCTGGCTGTTCCTGCGCCGTGCCTACGACGCCAGCCTGCTTGCGCCGTGGCTCAAACCGGCTTTGCAGGCGCTGCGGACCCTGCTGTTCCCGTTTGCCTTGATGGGGTATCCTCGCGTGCTGACGCCCTGAGCTCCTCCTTTGTAATGGCCGGATGCAATGACCTGCTGCCATGAACCGACATTGGGAAACCCTTGAATTTCCGAAAATCCTGGCGCGGCTGGCGAAGTACACCGACTTCTCTGCTGGCGCCGAACTGGCGTTGGCGCTGACACCGGCGCCGGATTACCGCGAGGCGCGGGAACGGCTGACGCTCACCGCCGAAGCGCGCGCGCTGTTTGTGGCGCGTCCGGATTTCGCCCTGGGCGGCATCACCGATATTCGCCCCTGGGTGGAGCAGGCGCGCCACGAGGTGCTGATCATGCCGCGCGAGATGCTGCAGGTGCGGGACACCCTGCTCGGCGCGGAGCGGGTCTATCGGGTGCTCACCCGCCTGGAGTCGCAGTTTCCCCACCTGGCGGATATTGCCTGGCGGATCACGCCGCAGCCGCAGCTGGTCACGGCCATCAACCGGGTCCTCGACGAGCGCGGCGAGGTCCGCGATACCGCTTCGCCGGAGCTGGCGCGCATCCGCCATGACCTGCGGGTGACGCAGGAGCGCATCCAGGAACGCTTGCGGCGGATGGTGACCTCGCCGGAAATCGCGCGCTATCTGCAGGATACGGTGATCACCCGCCGCGAGGGACGTTTTGTCATTCCGGTCCAGGCCAACTTCAAGGGACAGGTCCCCGGCGTGGTGCACGATCGCTCGGCAACCGGCATGACCTTGTTCATGGAGCCGCTGGCGGTGGTGGAACTCAACAACGCCCTGCGGGAGCTCACTCTGGCCGAGGAGGAGGAGGTCTACCGCATTCTCGCCGCGTTGAGCCGTGAGGTGGCGGACGCCGGTATGGCGCTCGATGCTTTGATCGCGGCCCTGGCGGAGCTCGACCTGGCGCTGGCGCTGGCGCGCTACGCCGAGGAGCTCCAGGCCACGCAGCCGGAGCTGCTACCCCTGCCGCATCCCTCGCCCGAAGTGACCGGGGATAATTACAGCGCCGGCGCGGTCCTGCGGCTTGAAGGGGCGCGGCATCCCCTGCTCGATCCGCAGAAGGTCGTGCCGGTGGACATCGTGCTCAACCCGGAGACGCACATCCTCATCGTCACCGGGCCGAATACGGGCGGCAAGACGGTTTCGCTCAAAACGGCGGGGTTGTTGGTGCTGATGGCGCAATCTGGAATGCACCTTCCCGCCGACGCCGGTTCGGCCCTCTCATATTTTGAGGCGGTCTACGCCGACATCGGGGACGAGCAATCCATCGAACAGAGCCTCTCGACCTTCTCCTCGCATCTGGCGAACATCGCTTCTTTCCTTGAGCGGATAGATTACCGCGCTCTGGTCTTGCTGGACGAGCTCGGCGCCGGCACGGACCCGGCGGAGGGTTCGGCGCTGGCGCGGGCGCTGCTGGAGCACATCCGCAAGCGCCGGGGGATGGCGTTTGTGGCGACGCACTACCCCGAGTTGAAGCTGTACGCGCACAACACGCCGGGGGTGCAGAACGCTTCGATGGAATTCGACACCGAGACCCTCGCCCCGACTTACCGGCTCATCCTGGGGCTGCCGGGACGCTCCAATGCCTTCGCCATCGCGCGGCGGCTGGGCATGCCGGAGGACGTCATCAAACTGGCGCAGGGGATGCTCTCCGGTGAGGAACTGCGCGTCGAGGACATGTTGGAGGATCTGCACACGCTGCGCCTCGAAGCGGTCCGCGCGCGGGATGCCGCCCGGCAGGCACGTCATGAGGCGCAGGTGCTGGGCACGAATCTCCGCAAGCGGCTCGCCGGCATCGAGGAGGAACGGCACGTCATCCTGCAAGAGGCCCGGGATCTTGCCGACGCCGAGGTCGAGGCGGTACGGCAGGAGCTCGAGGAGGTGCGGCGACGGCTGCGCGTAGAGCCTTCGCGCGTGACGCGGGATACCCTGGCGCAGGTCGTTGCCGGGGCGACGGCGGATCTGGCAGAGGTCGCCGGTCGGACGTCAGACCTCGTCCAGGAGTCGCTGGGCGATGCGGCACTGGAGGCGGCGCTCGAGCCGATGGCGGAAGCCGCTGTCCCCGTCGGGCCACCGCGTCCTGGCGACACCGTGCGTCTGGCGACGTTGGGCCTGGAAGGGGTGCTGGTGCGCGTTGACGGGGATGAGGCACTCGTGCAGGCCGGCCCCGTGCGGACACGGGTACCCTTCGGCTCGCTGACCCTGGTGCGCCGCGAAAAGCCCCCGGCGCCGGAGGTCTCCATCAGCGTGCCAGAGGCGGGGCCCTCGCCGGGGCTGCAACTCGATCTGCGGGGATTGACGGCGGAAGAGGCCCTGCTGCGGCTGGATCGCTATCTTGATCAGGCGGTGCGAGCGCGGTTGCCATGGGTGCGCATCGTCCATGGGAAGGGGACGGGCACCCTGCGCCGAGAGGTGCGCCGCATGTTAGGCGAGCATCCGCTGGTGGTGAGCTACGAATCGGCGACCGAGCGCGACGGCGGTGACGGGGTCACCCTCGCGCAGCTGCTCAAGGCGTGAATTCCGCTCCGCCGAAAATAGAAGTCAGTGAGCCGTGAGCAGAGAGCCGTCGGAGTCTTGGCTCACGGCCTGCATGCTTATGCTTGCGGGGCGTGCGCGCCAGCGCCGGGCATCTCCAGAGAGAGGCGGCGTTGGCGTCCAAAAGAATAGCGTGCGGGTGAGGGCCCGCACGCTATTTCGTGGAATATTCAAGCCGACTGTCGTTTCAGTCCCCGACTTTCTTGGGCGTGCTGTCGGCGTCGGCACCGGACGCTTTGGGGGTCTCCGCGCTTTCGTGCTCATGGGACTCGGCGGCCTTGACTCCCTCTTTGCGCGAGCCGGGCGTCGCCGTCGGGGATTTCGAGCGGTTGTCGGTGACGTAGAAGCCTGAACCCTTGAAGATAATGCCGGCAGGTTGGATCAGGCGCACGACCTCTCCCTCACACTCCGGGCAGGTTTTCACCGGCGGCTCGGAGAATTGCTGCCGCCTCTCAAAGCGCAATCCACATGACTTACACAAGTATTCATACAAAGGCATACGACACCTCCTGCTACAACCTCATGCCTGAGTACTATTATATGCAATTTGGGACACTTGGCAAGAGGGAAGTCCGAGCCGGCCTTTGGTCACGATCGCGAGGAGAATCGCTACCAGTGTAGCGACCACCCCTTCCAATATGAAAAGCCTCATATCAGGCGCTGGGAACGCCTCGCCGCGAAGGATTCCCGTCATCGTAATTTCAGTTAGCAGCACATTAGGCCAGAAGTTGAGAGCGTTATGAGCCATGAAGCCGCCGAGCAACAGGCTCCCTTGGGTCTTGTTGTACAGCCACGTCATCAATATTGAGTTGGTGATCTCAACAGCCACAAACAGGGGCAGAAACCCTATTCCCATCGGGTACTGAGGGGAACCCGGCCGCAGGAACTCCGGCAGGTGCCATATGCCCCAGAGGGCGCCGATGATGAAGCTGGCAATCAAAGGGCTCCATTTCTCCTGGAGTTTTGGCAGGGCAAATCCGCGCCAGCCAAACTCTTCCAATGGACCATCCACCAACATGAGGACAAAGAAGACGGGCGCCAGGTACCATTCCTGCCTGAAAAATGTAAATGCCGGCAGATCCCCGCCGGCGAGAAGATGGACGCCTATGCCGGCAAGGCAAAAGAGGGCCGGCAGAAATAGAGTGACGACCCACCAGACGAGGCCTACCCGCCAGCGTACCGCCCGTTGAAGCAAGTCAAGGAGGCCTTTCTTGCCGTCCACGACTGCGACCATGATCAAGCAGGCCAGCGACGGGCCGTAGACGATAAAGCCGCTTCCGCCGGTGTACCAGGGGATCCAGCTGATGAGGAACACCAGGGCAAAGAATGTAACGAGCGCGTGTCGTTTCAGCAAAGATAAGATCGAAGACTTCATGGCGTCTCCTCGGAAAATAGAGAGCAGTGAGTCGTGAGTCGAGAGCTGTCGTAGTCACGATTCACATGGTAACTGTTCAGCCATTGGCTAAAAAATGCAAGGTTTCATGGCGACTGCTGAAGATTGAGAATCAATTCTTGCCCCCTATTCCCTGGCCCCTTCCCCCCGCGCCTTGCGCGGGGGGAAGGGGAATTTTTTTTGTGGGGTTTTGCAGGCGGGCGTAGCCCGCCTGCAAAACCCCTTATTTTTTCTCCCCCTCCCCAACGGCGCAGGCGCCGTTGGGGAGGGGGCTGGGGGAGGGGCAAAAGCTACAGCTCACAAAGGTTTATCCATCGCCGTCGGGCTACCTGAGGCCAGACTGAACAATTACCGCACATTACATTTGCATCCGCGGTGGCGTGCCGCAGGAACATGTTAACTCCTCTGCGGAAAACTGAACGGTCGCTTAACGCTCCGTGAGTAGGATGAACCGATTCCACTGCCCATTATAGAACCCAATTGTTTGAGAGTCAAGTTTTCTGGGCGGGAAATACGCCAACGCCATGACCCGAATCGATCGAAGGATGACCTCCCCGCTTGACAATCTCCGGCTTTCTATTAGGATGAATGCGATGAGCGCTTTAGTCCCGCTACGATGCTCGACGGGCGCCGAGGATTGGTGGCTGCGCGGCGGAACCTTCCGAACCCCGCCAGGGCCGGAAGGCAGCAACGGTAAGGTCTGGTCTCCGGGTGTCGCGGCACGCTGGTCCTCGTCGCCTTTCGGGTATCGTGCGGAGAGGTCGCCGGCGGTGGGATAGTGGCACACTGTCTCGCCGCCGCTGTCGTTGTGGAGGGTGACGCAAAACTGATGGAGGATCACTCCTCTTCCCGTACCGGGCCGGTGGAGCGCGGCGTGGCGCTGTTACTCGCGCTGCTGGCGCTGACCGCGCTCGCTGCGACGTATGAGGTCACGCTTACCCCGGTCACACTCTCCGTAGATGGGCAGGCGCGGCAGATTCGTACCCATCAACCCACCGTGGCCTTGCTGCTCTCCGATTTGGGGATCGCGCTGCGCGCTGAGGATCGCCTGACGCCGGCCCTGGACGCCCCAGTTGAGGCCGCGATGACGATTACGATCCAGCACGCCCGTCCCGTCGTGATTGTCGCGGATGGGGTGGAGCGTCTCCGCTACGTGCACGAGGTCACGCCCGCCGATGTGCTGGCGCAGGAGGACATCGTCTTGAGCGCGCAGGACACCTTCAGCGTGCGGGCGCCCCTCGCCAGCGATCCCGCCGACACGCAATTCCGCATTGAAGTGCAACGTGCCGTGCCCGTGGTCCTGGAGACGGGGGCTGTGCGCACGCCTTTCTACACGCACGCGGAGACGGTGGGAGAGGCGCTCTTGGAAAGCGGTATGTTGCTTTACCGCGCCGATCGCATCTTCCCCGCCGCCGAGACGCCGGTCCAGAGCGGTATGCACATCCGCGTGGAACGTTCGGTGCCGGTCTCCATTTATGTGGATGGGCACGTCCTGCGCACCCGCACCCATCGCCATCGGGTAGGGGAGGTGCTTGCGGATCTGGGCGTCCTGCTGAACGGGCAGGATTATACGGTGCCTTCCCTGGATGCCACGCTGGGAGACGGCGAGGAGGTTCGTGTCATCCGCGTCACGGAGACGGTCGTCGTCGAGCAAAGTCCCATCCCCTTTGAGACCGTGTGGCGCCCCGATGAAAATATGGAACTGGACACCCAGGGGCTGCTTCAGGAAGGGGCGCCGGGCGTTTTGGAGCGCCGGCGACGGGTCCGCTATGAGAACGGTGAGGTCGTTGACCGCCGGGTGGAAGGCGAAAGCGTCGTCCTCGCGCCGACCCCTCGCGTGATGGGCTATGGCACCCAAGTGGTGGTGCGACAGCTGGACACTCCCTCGGGGCCTGTCGAGTACTGGCGCAAGTTCCGCATGTTGGCGACCTCGTATAGCGCCAGCACGGCCGGCGTCTCGCCCAGCAATCCGCACTACGGCTACACGGCCACCGGCGCCAGAATGGGCAACGGCATTGTGGCGGTGGATCCCCGATTCATCCGCCTGGGCACGCAGGTCTATGTTCCCGGCTATGGGATTGGGCTGGCGGCGGATACCGGCGGCGCCATCAAGGGCAAGCGCATTGACCTGGGCTACGCCGACGAAAATCTCAAGCTGTGGTACTCCTTTGTGGATGTTTACCTGCTGACGCCGGTGCCCCCTACCATCAACTACCTCAATCCCTGATGGCAGAAAATCCCCGCGAGCTGTTGGAACGTTACGGCCTGCGGCCCCGCCGATCCCTGGGGCAGAACTTCCTCATCGCGCCGCAGGTCCCGGAGCGCATTGTTGCCGGGGCTGAGGTGGGTCCCGAGGACACCGTCCTGGAGGTCGGAGCTGGCGTGGGAACCTTGACTGCGGCGCTGGCGGCGCATGCTGGTCGGGTCATCGCGGTGGAGACGGACGGGCAGCTGTTGGACGTGCTGCGGGACGTGTTGGGCACCGCGCCTACCGTCGAGCTGGTTCATGGCGACATGCTGGCCCTCGATCCGGCGGCGTTGTTGGGAGTCGCGGCACCTGGCGCGGCGCCCGCGCTGTGGGGTCCGCGCCTGGAGCATTACCTCGTCGTGGCGAATCTGCCCTATTACATCACCGCTGCCGTGATCCGGCATTTGCTGGAAGCGACGGTGCGCCCGGCTCGCCTCGTGGTGACCGTCCAGCGCGAGGTGGCAGAGCGCATGGTGGCCGCGCCGGGCGAGCTGAGCCTGCTCGGCGTGAGTATCCAGTTCTACGGCAAACCGCGCATCCTCTTCTCGCTCAAGCGCGGCGCTTTTTTCCCGGCGCCGGCAGTGGATTCTGCCGTCGTCCGCCTGGACCTTTATGAAACACCGCCCGTGACGGATTGTGCTGTGCCGCTATTCTTCCAGGTCGTGCGCGCCGGTTTCGCGCAGAAGCGCAAGCAGCTGCATAACAGCCTCGCCGCGACGCTGGCGCTGTCACCTGCAGCCGTTTCGGTGGCCCTGGCCGCCGTGGATGTAGATCCCACCCTCCGCGCGGAGACGCTGTCCCTCGAGATGTGGGGACGTGTCGCGCGCGCCCTCGCCCCGCTGTTGAATCCCGCCTGAGACGTCATGGGCGCGTGTTCATGTGTTGACGTGCTCACGTGCTCACGTGGAGTCCTCTTTGACCGAGCTGCTTGTCTTTTACGCCACCCTGGGTATGATAATCAGACATCAATGAATGTGCGAAGGTGTGAACGTGGGCACGTGGGGCTGTGTCTTATTTTCCGAGGAGACGCCATGTGCTGGTGCACATCATCCAAGAATGAAAATGTGAGTCGTGAGCAGCGATGGCGACGGCTCACGGGTCGGCTGGGGATGGAATCCCCAGCCTGGCACGAGCCAACCGCGCTGAAGCGCGGTGTTTGAGGACGTAGCAGCCCCGGGGGCAAGGAATTTCTAATTTTATTCGTGAAATTCGTGTTCATTCGGGGCCATTTTCCGAGGAGTTGACATGTCCCTGCGGCACACCCCCGCGGATGCAAATGTGAGTTGTGAGCAGAGGCTGTGACGGTTCATGGGTCGGCTGGGGATGGAATCCCCAGCCTGACACGAGCCAACCGCGCTGAAGCGCGCTGTTTGGGGAGCTCGCTTCAGCGAACTTGATCTGTCAGACCCGGAATTCATTCCGGGGCGGGCTGCAACAACTCTCTACTCACGGTTCACTGATCTCTATTTTTCCGAGGAGGGCAGCATGTTCAAATTGAGCAGAGTCGTGATCGTCATTGTGGTGCTGCTCCTGGGAGCGATCATCCTGGGCCGCTGCAGCACTTCCCAGAAGCCGGAGAGTGCCGCTACGCCCCAGCCGACAGAAACCGCTACACCGATGGCAGAATTGGTTCTCGAAGAAGATCTGGAGGCTCTCTTTCTTGCTGCGGAGGCGCCCGTCAAAATCGTGGTGACCGCCCCTTCGGTCGTGGAAATCGGCCAGCCGCCGGCAGTTGTGCAAGTGCAGTTCCTCAGCGCTGAGCCCCTGGGAGAATTGCGCTTGGAGCTCAACACCGGCGTCCCGCAGCTGGAGGTTGTGGATGCTGATGCTGAGACGCCGGGCATTCAGGTCGCGCTGGCGGCCTTGCCGCAGGGGGCAGCGGTGCCGCAATTGGAAGTGGATGCTGCAGGCATCGTGCGATTGC
>JAAZNO010000228.1 GCA_012798275.1 Chloroflexota bacterium | reverse complement strand
TCGCCTATTTTCTGAGAAGGTCACTTACGGATTACGCATCACGCATTTTCGGAGGAGACGCCATGTGCTGGCGCGTACTATCCAGGCATGAAAATGTGAGTCGTGAGTTGTAACTGCGCAGGGGCCGCGACGACTCTCTTCTCATGGCTCACGGCTCTCTATTTTCGGAGGAATTCCCCTATGCGTTACGGCTATTTCGATGATGAAGCGCGCGAGTATGTGATCACCGATCCTCAGACGCCGGTGAAGTGGATCAACTACATCGGGACGCTGGCTTTCGGCGGCTTTGTGGATCATACCGGCGGCGTGGTGTTGTGCAAGGGCGATCCGGCGCTCAACCGCATCACCAAATACATCGCGCAGCTGCCCGACGCCGACTTCAAAGGTGCGACGCTCTACCTGCGCTTCCCCGAAGGCGCGGGCTATCGGGTGTTCTCTCCCTTCTATACGCCGACGCTCGACCCCTATGCGGTCTTCACCTGTCGCGTGGGGCTGGGCTACAATCGCATCATTTCCGAGATGTACGGCATTCGCACGGAGGCCACTCTCTTTGTGCCGGAAGGCGGGACGCAGGAACTGCGCCTGGTGCGCGTGACCAACCTGCGCGCTACTCCCGTGGTGCTGGATGCCATTCCCGTGGTGGAATACACCCATCCCGACGCGCTGAAACAGCTCACCAACGCCGATTGGGTGCCGCAGACGATGGTCAGTCGGGTGATTGACGAGGGGGACGGCTTCAAGACGCTGTTGCAGTACCCCTTCATGACCCGCGATTTCAGGGTGAATTATTTCACGGCGAGCCTGCCGGTCGCGTCCTTCGAGTCCGACCGGGCGCGATTCCTGGGGCGCTATGGGACATGGGCAGCGCCCAAGGCGTTGCAGCAGCCTGCCTTGAGCAATTACGAGGCCCGGCGCGGCGACAATATCGGCGCGCTGTTGCTGGCGTTGGGCGAGCTGGCGCCTGGGGAAACGCGCACCTTCGTCACGCAGCTGGGGCAGGCGGCGAGTTTTGAGGCAGCCCGACCCGACATTGCCCGCTACCGGGATCCCGCCGCCGCCGAAGCGGCGGTGGCTGCGTTGGCGCGTTTCTGGGACGGCTACCTGAGCCATGTGCAGGTGGCGACCCCCAGCGCGGCGATGAATGCCATGCTCAACATCCACAACCCGCGGCAAGTCTTCGTCACCCTCAATTGGTCGCGGTATCTCTCGCTCTACCAGCTGGGCTTTGGCTCGCGGGGCATTGGCTTCCGCGACACGTCGCAGGACGTGATGGGAGCGGTGGTCAACGCGCCGGAGCGGGTGCGGGATTTGCTGGAGCAGCTCTTCCAGGTGCAACTGCGGGATGGCTCGGCGATGCATCAGTTCAATCCGCTGACGATGATGGCCAGCCGCGGCGACGCCGAAGAGATGGAAGATCGCCCCAAGTTCTACGGTGACGATCACCTGTGGATCGTGCTGGCGGTGACGGCGTACCTCAAGGAGACGGGGGACCTGGCCTTTCTGGATCAGGCGATGCCGTTTTACGAGAAGGATAAAGCCGGCGCGCCGCTCGAAAGTGCGACGGTCTGGGAGCACTTGCTCCGCGCGGTGGCCTTCACCCGCACGCACGTGGGCGCGCATGGCTTGCCGCTGCTGGGTTTCGCGGATTGGAATGACACGGTGAACCTTCGTGCGGGCGCCGAGTCGCTGTTCAACGCCAATCTCTACGGCAAGGCGCTGCTGGAACTGCACGCCCTGGCGCGCTTCCTGGGCCGGGCGGAGATGGCGGCGCAGTTTTTGCAGCACTACGCGGAGATGCGGGAGCGCGTCAACGCCTGTGCGTGGGATGGCGCGTGGTACGTCCGTTATTTCGACGTGGATGGGACGCCGCTCGGCTCGCACGTCAACGCGCAGGGGCAGATTTACGCTAACGGTCAGAGCTGGCCCGTGATTTCGGGGTTCGCGCCGGCGGACCGGGCGCGGATGGCGCTGGACGCCGTCTATGAGCGCCTCAACACCGTCAATGGGATCAAACTCAGCGCGCCGGGGTTCGACGGCTTCGACCCGGACAAGGGTGGGGTGACGACCTATCCGCCGGGCGCCAAAGAAAACGGCGGCATTTTCCTGCACGCCAACCCGTGGGTGATTATCGCCGAGACCTTGATCGGGCGCGGCGATCGGGCGTTCACCTACTACGAGCAGATCAACCCCGCCGCCAGGAATGACCGCATCGAGGTCTATGAAAGCGAGCCGTATGTCTATCCGCAGAACATCCTGGGGGATGAACATCCGCAGTTCGGCCTGGCGCGGAATGGCTGGCTGACGGGGACGGCATCGTGGATGTATCAGGCGGGTGTGCAATACATCCTGGGCGTGCGACCGACGTACACCGGCTTGGAGATCGAGCCGTGCATCCCCGCTGCGTGGGCAGGCTTCCGGGTGCGGCGCGTGTTCCGTGGCGCGACCTATGAGCTCGAAGTGCGCAATCCCCGCCATGTCTGTGGGGGTGTGCGGTCGGTGCTGGTGGATGGCGCGCCGCTGGCCGGGCGCGTGATCCCCATCTTTGCGGATGGACGCACGCATGGTGTGGAAGTGGAATTGGGGTAACGTGCCTTTGAGGCGCGCGGATATCGCTCGGTGAAGGAGGGCAGATGGCAGAGCTTGTATTTTCACTTATGACATCAGATGTGCCAAATGCCACGATCGAGGCGCTGATGCTGGAGTTTCGGGCGCGAACGGGGACGCAGGTACAGCTGCAGCCTCTTTCGTGGGACACGGCGTGGAACGAGATGGTCAAGATCGCGATCTATCGCAACGGCCCGGATGTTTCGGAAATTGGGGCGACGTGGATGAGCGACCTGGCCGGCATGGGAAGCATTCGTCCCCTCACGACGCTGGAGTTACGCACGCTGGGTCCGCTTGAGGACTTCATCCCGGCGATGTGGCAGAGCGT
>JAAZNO010000227.1 GCA_012798275.1 Chloroflexota bacterium | reverse complement strand
TGCTGCTGGAAGGGTAACAGCGCTGCAGCTCCAGACGTGTTTTCGAGCAGAATGTAGACATCCTTGGTACGCGACTTCGATTTCATCCCTTAATCCTCTTCTGCCAGGGCGTGACGCAAGCTAATCAACGTGCGGTTGTACAGGGCCTTGACGGCGCCCTCCGTTTTCCCCAAAACCATCGCAATCTCGGCATTCGACAGCTGCTCGACGAATTTCAACAGCAGCAACGTCTTGCGCTCTTCCGACAATTGCTCAAACGCAGCCAGCAAGCGTCGCTGCAATTCGGCGGCCTCGAGGCGCTCCCACAAACCGCTCTCCGCCGCCAGCACCGGCACGTCCTCCAGCTCCACCGCCGGGTGACGGCTCTGATCGCGATAATAATTGACCAGCAGATTGTGAGCGATGCGGAAAAGCCACGCCTGAAACGTGCCATCCCGGGGCCGATACCGGGGCATCGCCCGCAGCGCGTGCAAAAAGGTACGCGAGGTCAAATCTTCCGCTTCGGCATGGTTCCCTACATGGCGATAGTGATAGCGATAAATCCGCTCCACGTAGCGCCGGTAGAGCTCGCCAAAGGCCTCTGGCTCACGCCGCGCCCTTTCGATGAGGGTGCTTTCAGCATCAGGCCCAACACTGCTTTCCATCGTCTCCTCCTCCCCGATTATACCATCAGGAGAGCATGGCTGAAGCAGCATGGCCTGGTTTGTACATTACAACACCCGGCAAGCGCTGAAGTTACGCCCGGCCGTGGCCCTAAAAAGGCGCCTTTTGACCGTAACTTTTGACCAGGAAGGGTGTTATATTTACCGATGGGAGCACAATACAAAAATTAGCTCTGAAAGGAGACCGCATATGGGACACATCGCCATTGTCACCGACAGCACTGCAGATCTGACCCCCGAACTGATCGAGACGCACGAGATTTCGATCATCCCGCTCAAAATCCAGTGGGGTAAGGACGCCTATGTGGACGGCGTCACCCTGGACATTCCCACCTTCTACCGCATGTTGCAAGAGCGCCAGGACTTTCCCATGACCTCACAGCCCTCCGCGGGCGAGTTCATCACTTTCTTCCGGCAGGTCGCCGAACGCTACCATGCTGATACCATCGTGGGGATCTTCATCTCCACCCTGCTCAGCGGGACGCTGACCTCGGCAGCGCAGGCCAAAGAGGCCTTGCCCGAGCTCCGCATCGAGCTGCACGATTCCCGCTCCATCTCGATGGGAATCGGCTTCCAGGTGCTGGCCGCCGCGCGCGCCAGTAAGAAAGGCGCTTCGGTAGAAGATGTGCTGCTCGCGGCGAGCCGAGTCCGCACCCGCATGGAACTGCTTTTCACGGTGGACACGCTCGAATACCTGCATCGCGGAGGACGCATCGGGGGCGCGACCCGCCTGCTCGGCACGCTGCTCAACTTCAAACCGTTGCTCATGGTAGAGGGGGGAAAGATTGACGCCTGGGGCAAGGCGCGCAGTCGCCGCAAATCCCTGGAGGCCCTGGTTACCGAGGCTCAAAGGCGCCTTGCCGGCCGCCGCCCCGTGGAACTGGGGGTGATCCACACGCCAGAAGATCCCGACGCCGAGATGCTGACGTCGCTGGTCATGGACCAACTCCAACCTCAGCGCCTGTACACCGGCCTGATCTCACCGGTGCTGGGCACTCACGGCGGACCCGGCTCCATCGGGCTGGTCTTCTACACCGAATCCGACGATGTGGCATTTACGGTTGACGCCTGACCGTCGCCAGATCGGCCCAAACTCACGCCGCCGTCTCCAGTTCGAGACGGCGGCGTGAGTGAGCCTGAGGTGTTTTATTGCCCCGGCTGGGTGATAAAGTCCGCGCGCGCGCTGGTCACCAGTTTCTCAATGGTATAGGCGGTCGTCTCGACGAAGTACTCCGAGTTTGAGCCCTTAACCACATAATTACCGCTCGCGGTCTGCGCGCCGATGGTCAGAGTGATCACCTGATCCGCGGTCTTCAGCGTGACCACGGCATTCGGGCTAGCCATCCCGTAAGCCGGCAATTCCGTCTTGCCCAAGGGCTTGTTAACCGCCACCGAAGCCGCCTGGCTGATCACGCTGCGGATGGCGGCAGAATCCGCGGTTTCCCCGGCGTTGAGGTCTACCAGCGTCCATTCTCGGGCCGCCGTGCCCTCCTCGCCCGCAGCCGCCTCGACCGGCAGAAAGGTCAAACTGCCCTGAGCGTTTTCCAACGTCACCTGCAGCAGTGAATCCACGGGGACGCTGAGATATCCTACCTGAATCCACGAGGCCGGCAGCGCGCTCACCTCCCAGCTCGTCAGAGCGCTGGTCAGATACGTCTCATCCTGACCTTCTACCCGGAAGTGCGTCGTGGTGTATTGCGGCGTGGTGCCCAGGTAAAGGATTTGCGCCGAGCCGTCCGCCAGTTCCAACGTCAGGCGGCGCACAAAGTTGTCTTTCCCCACCTGCAAGCGCTGATGACTGGCTTCCGTCCGGGTCACCAGGCGATCGCTGGTCAGCCCTACGACCTTGTCCAACAGCGACGTGATCGTGCTGGCGTTCGCCGGATAGTCTTCGGCGTCCGGCAAAATCCAGCCATCGCCAGAGCGGCGCAGGTACACCGAATTCCCGTCACTGTCGGCAATTCGCAGGGCAACGACATCCTCAGTCTTGAGATCGGGGAAGGCGCGTTCGCCGCTGCCGCTGGCCGCCGTATGTGGCCAGAACACGACGGCGATCAACACCAGTTGCACCAGCAGGACGCCCGCGAGGATTTGTTGATGGCGCTTCATGCCTTCACCTCCTTCACCTCAGTCGTGTGTGAATCTGCGACATGCCTGGGCTTCAAGGAAGCGTCGGGCACTAAGGCCATCGGCTTCTCATTGCGCCGGCGGACGCTTCCCACCACCCCCACCACGATCAACGCCAGGAACGACACCACGTAGTTAGCCGCCTCCACCATGGAGCGCTGCTGATCGTCCAAAGCCGCCAACACGCGCACCGACGTACCTCGAGCGCGGATGCTCAACAGGTCGAGGTCCTCGGTCGCCCAGGCAATGGCATTCTGGATCAACTTGAGATTGTTCTGATAGCGTTCCCCCGACAGCTGCGCTGAGAGACTGAAGATGATGTCATCCAGGAATTCGGAGCTGCCGATAACCACCAGGCGCGCGGCGGCCGATGACGTCGTGATGGTGCCCATCGTTTGCGTCATGGCCGTCGTTGCCGTAGGACTCGCCGTCGTCGCCAGCGGCGAGGGCTTGCCGCTGAAAGCGCTCTCGAAGGACCCCTGGATCACCACCGCTAACGGATAGCTCTGCCGGGTCTCACCCAACGGGAATCCCAGCTCCGGGTACTGATCCAAATCCGGCACGATGGTCGGGGCGGCGCCCAGCTGCGTCGGATCGCCGGCCACTTTCCACGAGGCCGCTGTAGATTGTAGTAGCACCGTCACTTCCCGGTTAGCGTTCTTCGTCTCATCCACCACCAGCGGCGAGGCCCAGTTCAACGTCACCGCCGGGAGGTTGGAGATGATGGGGTGACCTTTCGCCATACCGTCGGCGCGCACATCCACGAAGAAGGGGTAAGGGATGGCCTGAATCTCCTGCACCTGGTACCCACTGACCTCGCGATTCACAGCCACGGGGAAAGGTTCGTTACGGGTATCGAGCACCAGGGCCGGTTCCACCTGTACGCCGTAGCTCTCCAACAACGAGGTCACACCGTTGTAGAGCGGCTGCGCGATCATCCCACCCATCAGGGGATCCAGAGCCAGCTTGTACATACCGCTTGCCACCACCACAGCGCCGCCGCGCATGAGGTATTGATCCACGGCGTAGCTTTCCTTGTCACTCCAGTTCTCAGGCGCCACCAACACCAACACATCCACGTCTGCCGGCACCTCGCCCGTGCTCAGGTCCAGCGTGCGGACCTCGTATTCCTGCTGCAAAGCTTCCGTCAAAGCATCCCAGCTCTGGAGCGGTTGCTGCGTCTGCCCGTAGATGTCCGTCGTCGCCGCCGTAGAGGGCACCCACAGCCCCACCACTTTGAGGAATCCACTGGAGGCGCGTTTCAACCCCGATTCAATGGTCGTGCGGATGTCCGCCTCCCCCAAATCGCCCGTAGGATAGATCGGCTTCGCCGTGTCGCCGGCCTCCAGCACCATCGTCAGGTAGTAAGTATCCGAGGAGAACAACGAAGCCGTATACGGACGCACGCCATAAGTCTCGTACAATTCGTCGGGCGTCATGTCGCTATCGGGCCCCGTCGGGTCCACCTTGCGGAACACAAACTTCCCCTCGGAGCGGGCAGCCATGTCCTCAGCCACCCGCTGAATGGTCGCCGGCACGTCCGCCAACCCTTCGGGCAGCGTAGATTCGGTGACGTAGAGAGTCAACGTCGCCGGCTTGTCGAATGACGCCAGCACAGCATCCACGCTCTGAAAGCCGTAGACCGTCTTTTTGATCGCGCTGGTGAGGTCGTACTCCAGATTGCGCAAGAAAACCTGCACCCCGCCACCGGCATCCTGCTGTACGTCAATCAAATCCTGGAAATTGAGCACCTGGCTTTGATCGCCATAGCGGATGAGGATGTCGAAGTAAGCGTTGATGACCGACGTCTCGTAACGATCCGAGACCTGGAACGGTGAAGGCGTGATGCCATAGAGCTGATTGGCTTCGGCCTCCTTGTCGGGATCGTCGGCCGGATCGAGGATCTCCAACTGCACCTTGCCGCGCGAAGCGACTTCGTACTCATGCAGCATGTCCCGCACCGTCGGCACCAGGGGGGCCAGCAACGGATGGGTCTTCGCGCTGAAGTACCCCCGAATCAACAACGGCTCCTGCAAATTCTCCAGCAAATCGCGCGTCGCCTGCGAGAGGCTGAACTCGCGCTGCTCCGTCAAGTCCACGCGCAAGCCATTGAGGGGATACACCCAGATGTTGGCGAGGATCAGGTTGACGATCAACAACCCCGAGGTGAGCTTCACGCTCGTGCGCTGCTGCCGGGTGCGTTCCCCGTGACTCCAGCTCTTCATTCTCAAGGAAAGCACGTTGAGCGCGAGGAAAATGCCGGTCAAAGTGAGGTAATAGAGCAGGTCTCGGAAGTCAACCACGCCCCGTTGGATGCTCTCGAAGCGGCTGCCCACGCCAATCGCGCGCAGGATCTCCCCCGTCTGTTGGCCGACGAAATCCGTCACGCCCGCAGAGCCCACCAGATAGAGCACGCCGCAGATCAACACCGTGGAGATCAACGCCACGATCTGATTATCGGTGCGCGAGGAGACTGCCAGGCCGATCGCGGCATACACCCCTGCCAGCAGCACCGACGCCAGATAGCCGCCGATCACCGGCCCCCAGTCCAGATTTCCAAACAGGGCCACGGTCAGCGGCAGAGAGAACGTCAGCGCCAGGGCCAGCACCACCAGCGCGACGACAGCGAGGAATTTCCCGATGACCAGCTGCACCGGGGAAACGGGCAGGGTCAGGAGGACTTCCAACGTCCCCACGCGCTGTTCCTCACTCCACTGCCGCATTGTCAACGCCGCGACCAGGAAGATCAACAACACTGGCGTCCATTGGAACAACGGTCGCACATCCGCGATGCCGCGGGCGAAGAAAGTGGCGACCCAGAAGAAGGTGAACAACGTCGCCGCCAGGAACGCGCCGATAAAGATCACCGCCAGCGGCGAGCCAAAATAACCGCGCAATTCTTTTCGGGTAATCGCCAGCACCTGCTTCATGCCGCCACCTCCGCATGGGCCGCCAGCTCATTGAAGACCATCTCCAACGTGCGCACATCGCGCCGCAACTCACGGAGCGGCCATTGGTGGGAGCGCACCAGGTCGTAAATCGCGGGGCACAGGTCCAGGCCGGTTTCCGACTGCCCCAACACACGGTAGCCGGGAAACCCGTCACCGCTGCGGAAAATCTCTACATTCCGCACCCCCGGCATAGCGCGCAGAGCCGCAAGCGCATCCGGCGCCGGCTTCGAGAAGATCACCACCGCATTTGAAGTCGCCGCCAGGTCTGCCAGGCGCGCGTCGGCCCGCACTGCGCCGTTCATCAAAATGATCGCCCGGTCGCACACCATCTCCACCTCCGACAGGATGTGCGTGGAGAAGAGGATCGTCGTGTGCTCCGCCAGGTTCCGAATCAGCTGCCGGATTTCCACAATCTGCGTAGGATCGAGGCCCACCGTCGGCTCATCCAGGATCAGGATTTGCGGGCGGTGCATAATCGCCTGCGCCAATCCCACCCGCTGCCGGTATCCCCGGCTCAACTGGCCGATAGGGCGCGTCAGGTGATCCTGCAACCCGGTCGCGTAGATGGCTGCAGAAAGCAGCTCCGGCTGCTCCGCTTCGGGGATCTGGCGCAAGTCCGCCATAAACTGCAGATAAGATTGCACCGTCAATTCGGGGTACAGCGGTGCGGTCTCCGGCAAATAGCCGATCTGCGCCTGCACCTCGCGGGTATGCTCCAGCACGTTCAAGCCGTTGATGAGCACGACCCCTTCATCCGGCTGCAGATACCCCGTGAGGATCTTGAGGATGGTGGTTTTGCCGGCGCCATTCGGCCCCACCAGTCCCACAATCTCCTGGGGAGCGATGTTAAAAGACACCCCCCGCAAAGCTTCAATGGCTCCATACGATTTCGTCAACGCACTGACTTCAATCATAAACACCTCACTCTGTGGTATAGGACCTCTCGGCTTCCCGCCGGGAACCAGACAAAAACCATCTTACACTATAGCACACCCCCTTCCAGCGCGTCCTTAAAAGTGGCTACAGGCAAGTTTAAGAGCAGCTTAAGACATCGGGCTGAAATCTATGCCATGGCCTGCTACAGCGCACTCCACACGCCCACGGAAGGAGGTGACCCTATCTATCACCTACACGTCGTTCGGAAACGTGTTACAATTACCCATTCAAGAAGGAGTTGACATGTTCCCGCAGCACACCACCGAAAATAGAAAGGAATGAATATGCCGCTCAAACACGTCACCATCTACACGGACGGCGCCGCCTCAGGCAATCCGGGGCCCGGAGGCTACGGCGTCATCCTCGAATTCCAGGGAAAACGCAAGGAGCTTTCCGGCGGTTATCGCCGCACCACCAACAATCGCATGGAGCTGCTGGCAGCCGTCGTCGGCCTTGAAGCGCTCAAGGAACGCTGCGAGGTCACCCTCTATACCGACTCGGCCTACCTGGTGAACGCCCTCAACGAAGGGTGGGCCCAGCGCTGGCGCGCTCACGGCTGGATGCGCAATAAAAATGAACCCGCGCTCAACCCCGATCTATGGGAACGCCTGTTGCGGCTCTGCGAACAACATGAGGTGCACTTCGTAGGGGTGAAGGGGCACGCCGGCCATCCAGAAAACGAACGCTGTGACCAGCTCGCTCAGGAAGCAGCACGAGGCATCAACCTGCCGGTAGACACAGCCTACGAGCATCGCGGCGCATAAACGAGCATGCCAGCCCGATTGCTATCGAGGCTGGCATGCTTCTGCAACTAACCAGAAGAGGTTTCCTGGCAATGACCTACTCTCCCAGGGGGCTGCCCCCCCAGTACCATCGGCGCTAACGGGCTTAACGGCTGGGTTCGAGATG
>JAAZNO010000226.1 GCA_012798275.1 Chloroflexota bacterium | reverse complement strand
GCGCGCCTCTTCATACGGGATATCGGAGGCCAGCACTGCGGCGAGCGCGTCACACCGCGCGGTCAACGCCTCCGGCGCGAGGGTTGTATTGAGCAGCATCGCGGTGCGCACGCCGAAAGCGCTCCGAAAAGCGTCATTGGCCAGCAACGCCCGCAGCAGGAGCGCGAAATCCGAGGCGTCATGCGCCAACGCGGCTGGCACCTCCTCCGCGCGTTGCGCGAAATACTGCCCGCTCCCGCCGTAGACGAAGCGCCAGGGACCGCCGCGATCCCGCACCGCGAAAAGGTCTTCCGGCGAGAAGCCGAAATACAGCTGCAGCGCGGCGAAATCCATGAAGTTGCTCAGGTCCAGCCGCGAGGCCACATACGCGAACGCTTCAGCCTCCGCCAGATCGTGTCCCGTCGCCCAAGACACCAGCGCATCCCACCCCTCATCGCTGCCCTCTTGCGCCCGTCCTTCCTGCACCACATCCACGGCGTTGAAGCCGTAGTTGTCCTCCAGGAAAAAGCGATCCACGCGCTCGGTGAGCCGGTACAGTCCCCACGAACGGCCATTGATGAAGAGATGCACGAAACGCCCCTGCGCGACCGGCAGGCCCACCGACACCGCCGTATCGGCCACCAGTTGATCGCGGAACAGCGTCCACCAGCCATGGCGATCCCCCGCCTCCAGCAGCAGCCGCTTGTAGGATTGTTCCACTTCAGGCTGAGCGGGATGGCCGGGGAAGAGCGGGTAGCCGAGGCGAGCAGAGCCGTATTCGGCGCGGAAATAGAGCCGCAGCGATTGCTTGGGCGCCTGCAAGGGGACATCGCCATGCACGCGCAGTCCGGCCGACACCGCAAAGCTCCCGGTTCCCTCCGGCTCGAAGTACGCCACCTCGACGGGGCGTTCCCATTCAGCGCCGCGGAAAGAAGCGTTGGCCAGGATACCACTCGCGCTGCCCCACAGCGCGTCCGGTTCTGCGGTGAGGGAAAGCACCGGCAGCCGCGAGTTCAAGCCCACGACGTAGACCGCCGTCGCGGGGGGGCCGGCGACGCCATCGAGCACCTGCACGGCGCGGATCACGGTCACGCCGGGGTAACGCGCATCCAAATAGAGCGGCTCCCGGTACAGCGTGCCGACCTCCGCCGTCGGCAGCGTCCCATCGGTGGTGAAGACCACCGACGCCCGCCGATCGGTGGGGCGCAACTCCACCCGCAGGGATTTCTCGTACACCCCCGGCGACGGGGAGAAGCCCGGCGTTGCCGTCCCGTTCACAGCAGAAGGCAGCACCTGGCCACTCTCGACGAGGCGCCGCCGCCAACCGGTCAACGGCAACTGACCGGAAGGCGCGAGGGACGCTCCCGGCAGCCGATCCAGGCGTTCGCCGAGCAGCAGCACGCCGCCCAGCGCCAGCCCCAAGAGCAACAGCGGCAGCCAACGGTGGGCAAAACTCGAGTGCCAGAAATTCATCATCGTCGCCCCTTCAGCGCACCCGCAAGACGGCCAATCCCAGATGCCCGTCCGGCTGGAGCGCCCCCTCCGCGTCCCGCACGGGCAGGCGCGTCGCAGGCGCCGCCGCCTCATACAGCCCCACGAAGAGCCGATACTCCCCTGGCGGCAAGTTCGCCGCCAGAGCCAGAGGATGCCGATCCAGGATGATGTCGCCAGCCTGCCACGCCGTCGTCGGATAGGCCCAGTTCGCGGGCTGCCCATCGTGCTGCGCGACGAGCGTTCCATCCGCCGCGAAGGCGTGGACAAAAACCTTGTAATCGCCAGGAGCGCTGGCCAGAGCGCGCCAGTAGAGGGTCACGGTGATCGTCGTCCCCGGCGAAGCCTGGAGCGGCGCGTCATAGCCCAAAAGCGCGATCGCGTCGCCGAACGTGGCCGGCGCGGCGTGATCCGGCGACGGCGCGACCTGCGAGACCTCCGCGGGCCGCGTGAGCTGCGCCAGCGTCACCGCCTCGCCAAAAGGGGCGTCGTTGGGACGGAGCCACACCAGCTCCAACGCATAGGCGCCTGGCGGAAGCCCCGCCGGCGGGACAAGGTGATAGCGATCCGTCAAGGACTGCTCCCCCGACCAGGCCTCGGTAGGGAGACCGCCCGGCTGCTCGCGCGTCTCACGGAGCCAGATCCGCCCATCAGCAAGGGCGCGCAACATCAACACCGCGCGCAGGGATTCCCGCACCTCGCCCCGCAATGTCACCGTGAGGTAGAACGGCTCACCGGGCCAGATCCGGCGGGGATGGCTGAGCTGCAGCGCTTCGACCGTCACGTGTCCCACCTCAGGAACACGGCGCGTCGCGGCGAGGGTGACCAGGGCGCCGTCGTCAAACGGCGACGGCGTGTAACGGTACAGAACCAGCGGCGAGAAGCTCACCTGCGCGTCGGCGCTGACCGCTACCTGCCGGTAATGCTCGCCGAACCAGGGATCCGCCTGGACCCCTTCCCAGGTCACGCTGCGCACCGCCAGGCAATACGCCGGGCGCGCCTCCTGGAGCGCCGCCAGCACGGCGGACGCGCCGCCCTCAAGCGGCAACGCCATCACCGGCTGCGACGTCATCCCCTGGAGCGCTTCCGGTTCCTGCAGCGCGACGACCTCATCGGGCAAAGCGTTCGTCGCCAGCCAGCGCCCCACCTCGCGGTAGGGCGATGTCGGCGCCGCACCGCCGCCGCAACCCCACAGCCCGGCGACGAGGACCAACACCCCCAACAGCCGCGCGACCTTTATTTGGCCCATTTCTCGTACAGGGCTTCGACGTCCACATCAGTGCCCCAGATGCGTTCGCCGTCCAGGTCAATCCAGCTGCGGCTCTGCACCAGCGCCTGCCGCTCCGCCGGCACGTTGCCGAAGTCAATCGCCGTCACCGTCATCGTTGCCGGCCCATAGGCAGGCTTCTTGATATAAGCCGCCAGGCCGGCGATGGCGATGTGGTTCAGCGTCGCCCGGCTCACCGTAAGATGCGAACGATCCTTGCTGGCAAATCCGAAATCTGCCCCATCCACAGAAATATCTTCGGCTGTCATGACGCTGCGCTCGCCCACCGAAAGCCCCTTGTCGCCCAAATTCTGGAAATGCACCTCGCGCACCGTCACCTCGGAGCCGCTGACGTCAATGCCATCCGCGCCAATGTCATGGAAGACGCAGCGCTCGAAGGCGCCGTCGGAAAAATCCGCGTCGAAGGCATCGGAGGCGGCAGCGGCAAACTCCGTGTCGGTGATCTCGAAAGGCGCATGGATGACGTTCAACCCGTCCTCGGCGCGCGTGCCCAGGATGCGGCTGTGGCTGATCCGCACCGGGCTGCGGTAGAAGGTGATCCCGCCGGTAGTCATCCAGCCATCGCGCGCGATGGCATCCGTGTCCTCGATGATGGTGTAGGTCCACAGCGAGGGCGCCCCCGCCCTCATGACGGCGATCCCCCGCCACGCCTCGTCACGGGGTCGCAGCGTCACCGGCGCTTCCGCCGTCCCCTCGAAGACGAGTGGCCCTTCACTGAGCAAAGAGTCCTCCGGGCCAAAGCGCAGCGTCGTCCCGGGGCCAAGGCGCAGCCCATATCCGGCAGGCAGGCCCAACGTCCCGCTGATGTCCCAGGTTCCGGCAGGGATCGTGAGCAGCGGCTCCCCCGGTACAGGCTGCAGGTAGGGATGACGCGCCAGGGCCTCTTCCAGCGTGGGCCAGGAGGGGCGGGGGGAGTCACTCAACGGCAGGACATACGCCGGCAAAACTGTCTGCGTCAGCGTCTCGGTCAGCCCCCACAACCGGGTGCGCAGCACCAGTCCCTCCGTGAGCGTCGTCGTCACGGGCAAGCGCAGGCGCACATAGGGCAGGCTCGCCGTCTGCGCCGGCAGAGCTCGCAGCACGAGAGCCTCCGGCGCGGATTCCAGCGGCGTCGCCGTCAGCTCCCGCGTCTCCGGTGAAACCCACTCGCGCGTCGCGGGGAGCTCCACTCCCGCCACGCTGACGCTCACAATCTCAACAGGCAGGTCCATGAGGTTGCCGACTTCTATGCTCAGCGTGTCCGTCGGCGCGACGGCGGCGCTGAGGTCGGCGGGATCCACACAATAAGCATAGGTCAGCTGCAAGGGGGCGAGCCGTTCACGGATGAGCTCCTGACGGCGGCGCAGGCGATCCCACGGCGGGGTGAGTACGTCCGCGCCGAATTCCGGCTCCAGGGCCGCGCGCAACGTCTCGTAGCGCGGGCCAAGCTGTGCCTCCAGGGCCTCCACGTAGCCGGGCTGACTGTATTCCGCCAACGCTTTCACATACGCCGCCTGGAGCTGCGGATCGCCGTAGAAATTGTCCTCCGGCAACCCCACCTGCTCCAGATCCAGCTCCGGTGAAAAGGGATCGTTATCGAACGCAATGGGTTCAAGGCGCGCTGTGACAGGGTTGTAGTAATAGCGCAGATTGTGCCAGATGAGGCCGTGCGGCGCGCTCCACAGGTCGGCGAGTGCCAGGAAACGCCCCATCTGGTCCACCTCGAAGACCTCCGAGGCGGGAAGCTGCCCCTCGAGGAAACCGCGCAGCAGGCCAACGGCGGTATCGCGTTGCGCCGACAGCGTCGGCGAGGCATCCACACGCCCCGATTCAAAGTCGTCAATGATGTGAAACTTCTCCACCCCCGGCGGGATCACCTGTTCATCATAGAAGGCGCGGGAAGTCCACAGCAGATCCTCGGCATACCGGATGATCACCCCTTCGCGCCGCCCCTGGGATTCCAACAGCTCTTTGGCGAAACCCTCTTCCAGCGCGTAAATGCCCTTGGGCTCGCCGTTCAGCACCACCCGCACGAAATCGTAGCCCACACCCAGGACGTCCTCCATCCGCAACGCTTCGAGGTAGGCATCTTCATACAAAAAGGTCCGCATCGAGGGGTCCTGGATGGAGAAAACCTGCATCCCATACAGATAGGTATCGTTGCGGCTCTCGATACGGAGGGACCATTTGTCGGTCGCCACATGCTCGGCCCAGTCGCCTTTGAGGCGCAGCCGCACAGGCAGCGTCTGCTCGCCAAGGCGCACCGTCGCGGGGACGAGATCCTCGTCGCCGGTGAGCAGAATCCAGCGTTCCAACGCTTCAGCGCGCCTGGCTTCGAGTTGGGCGAAGTCGCGCGGCGCGATTTCGATGTAGAGCGTGTCCAGGGCATCTCCCATCTCGCGCGTCGTCGGGGTCGGGGTTGGCTGAGGCAGCGACGTCGGGGTTGGCAGAGGGGGCGCGGCCGGCGGCACAGCGGCGCTGACCGCCGGCCGCTGTTGCCAGAAAACGCTCAGCAGCAGCGCGAGCAATGCCAGCGCCGCCACAGCCACGGTCAACCAGATAAAGCCGCGCCCGGCGAAGAAGGGCTTCCGCCCCGCACGGCGTTTCTTCACGCCGTCATTGCCGGATATGAGGTCATGATCAATTTTCATGGATGGCTCCCTGGATGGCTACCTTGAGAGAAGGGGTGATGGGTGATGGGTAAATGGACTCAGGCAAGGATGCCCTCGAAATCAGGGGCGACGAGCAGGCCCTGCAAATATTTGGAAAAGCGCTCTGCCCGCGCCGGGAAAGTCGTCAGCAGGTCGCTCACCCGCTGCATCGCCGCATCGTCCACGGGGGCTTTCAATTCCACCACCATTTCCCCGGTTGAAAGGCCCGGCTGACACAGATTCGGGAGCGCAGCGAAACGCTGATCGTAGGCCCGCAGCTGCGTGTCCAACGTGAGCCGCAGCAGGCCGTCGGGCGTCTCGTAGTAGGCTCGTTCGTAGACGTTGATGAGCACCGGCTGCGTGTAAAGCGCCAGCCATTGCCGGGCGCGCATATCCACGCCGTCACGCAAGGTCGCCAGAAGCGCCGACCAGGACCCTCGCGCCAGGTCCAACGTCCCTGCGAAGGGCGTGATTTCCTTCCATCCCGTCGTCCCCCGCCGACATTT
>JAAZNO010000225.1 GCA_012798275.1 Chloroflexota bacterium | reverse complement strand
GTGAAGTATGCCATCGCCACGAGCAGCGGCACGACGGCGCTGCATGTGGCTTTGCTGGCGCACGGCATCGGCGCGGGGGATGAGGTCATCACCTCGGCGTTCACCTTCATCGCCTCGGCCAACAGCATCCTGTACACGGGGGCGCGGCCGGTCTTTGTGGACATTGATCCGGCCACGTTCAACCTCGATCCGGCCAAGATCGAGGCGGCGATCACGCCGCGAACGCGGGCCATCATGCCCGTGCACCTGTTCGGGCTGACCTGCGACATGGGGCCGATCATGGAGCTCGCGGCGCAGTATGGCCTGGTGGTCATCGAGGATGCGTGTCAGGCGCACGGCGCGGAGTACCGGGGCCGGCGCGCGGGCAGTTTCGGCACGGGGGCGTTCTCGCTGTATCCCACGAAGAACATCACCTCGGCGGAAGGGGGCATGATCACCACGGACGACCCGGTGATTGACGAGAAGTGTCGCGTGCTCCGCCAGCACGGGATGCGCCGGCGCTACTATCACGACGAATTGGGCTTCAATTTCCGCATGACAGACGTGCACGCCGCGATTGGGTTGGCGCAACTGGGCAAGTTGGAGCGCTTCAACGCGGCGCGGATCGCCAACGCGGCCTTTCTGACCGCGCACCTCACGGGGGTCATCCCGCCGGTAACGCCAGAGGGACAGCGGCATGTGTTCCATCAGTACACCGTGCGGGTCAAGGAGGGGCAACGCGATGCGCTAGCCGAGCACCTCAAGGCGCACGGCGTCGGCAGCATGGTCTACTATCCGGTGCCTATTCACCAGCAAACTTTCTATGTCAACGAGCTGGGATATGACCTGCAGCTGCCCGAGACCGAAGCGGCGGCAGCGGAAGTGCTCTCGCTGCCGGTGCATCCGGCGCTGAGCCCGGCGGATCTGGAAACGATTGTGGCCGCGGTAAACGGGTTTGCCGCATGAAGCGTCTTTCCCCCGCGACTTTTGAGCTGGAGTTGCAGAAGCTGCTGCGCTGTCTGGAACCGTATGCGCCGCAGAAAGTCATCCTCTTTGGCTCTTACGCGCGCGGGGATTATCATGCCGGGAGCGACGTGGACCTGCTCATCGTCAAAGACACGGACCGCCCGTTTCTGGAGCGCAGCGCTGAGATATGGCAATGCTATTCCGGCGCCTTGCTCATCGAGCCGCTGGTCTATACGCCACGGGAATTCGAAACGATGGTGGCGCACGAAAATCCATTCATCATGCAGATATTGCGGGAAGGGATGACGATTTATGAATCGCAACCTTGAAGAAGGCCGTCGCTGGTATGACCAGGCAGGGCATGACGTGCGCGCGGCCGCGCTGATGCACGACCATGGATTTCACGAGACCGCATGCTTCCTGGCTCAACAGGCGACCGAGAAAGCGCTCAAGGCCTATCTCTATGCCCAGGGTGAACGTCCTGTCATCGGCCATGCGACCCACCAATTGGTGCAACGTTGTGCGGAATACGATCCCGATTTTGGCCTTCTGCTGGATGGTTGCCGGCAGCTGGATCAGTATTACATCCCTACCCGCTACCCCAACGGCCTGCCGGATGGGATTCCCCACGACCTCTACACCGAAGAGCAAGCGGCTCGCGCGCTGACGGTGGCCCAAACGGTGATAGCACAGGTGGGGAGAAAATTAAGTGAGGACCCAAGCCATGAATCCCAAGACTGAACTTCGCGCCGCTGTGATCGGTGTCGGTTCGATGGGGCAGCATCATGCCCGGGTGTATACGGAACTCAAGCAGACGACGCTTGTAGGTGTGGCGGATGCGGCCCCGGAGACGGCACAGCGCATCGGCGGGAAGTACGGCGTCCCGGCGTACAGCGATTATCGGGAGCTGCTGGAGCGCGAGCGGCCAGACCTCGTGACAGTTGCCGTGCCGACGCAGGAGCATTATGCCGTAGCCCTTGCCGCGCTGGAAGCGGGGTGTCACGTGCTGGTGGAAAAGCCCATCGCCGCCACGGTGGCCGATGGAACGGCCTTGATCGCGCGCGCGGCGGCGCTCGACCGCAACCTGATGGTAGGGCACATCGTGCGCTTCAGCCCGGTGATCCAGGCGCTCAAGCAGCATCTCAATGCAGGGGAACTGGGGCGCATTTTCCAGATCGCCTGCCGGCGCGTGGGGCCTTTTCCGGCGCGGATTCGGGACGTGGGGGTGGTGGTGGATCTGGCGCCGCACGATTTGGACGTGATGCGGTTTATCACGGGCGATGAAATCGTGCATGTCTTTGCCGAGACGGAGCAGCAAATTCACACCGCGCATGAAGACCTGGTGCTGGGGATGGTGCGGTTTCGCCACGGCAGCGCCGGCCTGTTGGAGATCAACTGGCTGACGCCGCAGAAGGTGCGCGAGGTGGTGGTGCTTGGGGAACGGGGCATGTTTCGCGCCGATGACCTGACGCAGGATCTGTACTTCTACGAGAACGCTGACGCCAGCAGCACGGAGTGGGGGCACCTGAGCCTGCTCAAGGGGGTAAGCGAAGGGCGGATGGTGCGCTATCCCATCGCGCGGTACGAGCCACTCAAGGCGGAGCTGGAGGCGTTTGCGACGGCGGTGATAGAGAATCAGCCAGTCCCGGTGAGCGGCAAGGATGGCGTCACAGCGTTGCGCCTGGCGCTGGCGCTGGTAGAATCGGGAGAGACGCGCCAGGTCGTACATGTTGATGGCTGTTAATGGCTAAAGGAGGTTCGCCATGGAAAATAACCAGATCCGACAGTTGATTCGGCAGGAGTTGCCGCTGGTTTTGCGGCAGGACCGTGAATTCCGCGAATGGGTACGGAGTCTGATGCAAGAGCAATACGCAGATAAAGTGGAGACCGAGAGTCGCTTCGATCGGCTATTGGATGAGTTACGCCGCGATCGTGAAGAGAATACGCGCAAGTGGGAGGCCAATCAGCAAGAGTTGCGGGCCATGCGGGAAGAGCAAGAGCGCAAGTGGGAGGCCAATCAGCAAGAGTTGCGGATCATGCGGGAAGAGCAAGAGCGCAAGTGGGAGGCCAATCAACAAGAGTTGCGGGCCATGCGGGAAGAGCAAGAGCGCAAGTGGGAAGAGCAAAACCGCAAGTGGGAGGCCAATCAACAAGAGTTGCGGGCCATGCGGGAAGAGCAAGAGCGCAAGTGGGAAGAGCAAAACCGCAAGTGGGAAGAGCAGAACCGCAAGTGGGAAGAGAATACTGCGCGCCTGGATCGCATCCTGGACACCATCGAGGCACAAGCCAGGAAACACGACCAGGGCATTGGCGCACTCGGGGCGCGGTGGGGAATGCAGGCCGAGCAATCCTTCCGCAACGGCTTGAAGGGGATTCTGGAGCGCTCTTTCGGCGTCGAGGTTCTCAACGTCACTGAGTACGACGATGCCGGCGAGGTCTTCGGGCATCCCGACCAGGTTGAGCTGGACCTGATTATCTTCAACGGCACCTTGATTCTGTGCGAGATCAAATCCTCGATGAGCAAGTCCGACATGTATGCCTTCGAGCGCAAGGTGGCGTTCTATGAGCGGCATCACGATCGCAAAGCCGACCGCAAGCTGGTCATCTCACCCATGGTAGATCCCAAGGCCCAAGAGATCGCACAAAAGCTGGGGATCGAGGTCTACAGCTACGCCGATAGTGTGAAGCTGTAGCGAATCGGCAAATGCGAAAATGAAGGTGACGACGCCCATGTCATTGAATGCCTTGCAGGAAAAGATCGCTGACAAGACTGCAAAACTGGCGATCATTGGATTGGGGTATGTAGGCCTGCCGGTAGCGTGCCTGTTTGCCGAGGCAGGCTTCGATGTGATCGGGGTGGACATTCAGGCCGAGCGCGTGGCGCAGATCAACGCCGGCCTCTCGCCCATCGAGGGCGACGAGCCGGGGCTGGCGGAGCTACTGGCAGCGGTGATTGGCGCCGGTCGCTTGCGCGCCACCACCGAGTATGCCGCGCTTGCCGAATGCGATGGCCTTCTGATCTGCGTGGAAACGCCAGTAGACGAGCAGCATATTCCGCGGTATGCGGCGCTGCAAAATGCCCTGCGCGCGCTGGGACCAGTGCTCAAGGATGGCGCATTGGTCATCGTGGAATCCACGATCGCGCCGGGGACCATGGCGAGACTGGTCAAGCCGCTGTTGGAGGAGACCTCGGGCCGGCGCGTGAATGCGGGCTTCTATCTGGGCCATTGCCCGGAGCGGGTGATGCCGGGGAAGTTGTTGGCGAACCTGCGCGGCGTGAGTCGCGTCTGCGGCGGGGAGACGCCGGAGACGGCGCAGGCCATGCTCGCGCTGTACCGTCAGGTGGTGCAGGCCGATCTGGATCCGACGGATTGCGTCACGGCGGAGCTGGTCAAGACGGCGGAGAACGCTTACCGCGACGTGAACATCGCCTTCGCCAATGAGGTCGCGCTCATCTGCGAGGCGGTCGGCGGAGATGTGTGGCGCGTGCGGGAGCTGGTCAACAAATCGCCGGGGCGGGCCATGCACCTGCCGGGGGCGGGTGTGGGCGGACATTGCATCCCCAAAGACCCGTGGCTGCTGGTCTACGAGGCGCAGCAGCAGGGCGTTCCCATCCGGCTGATTCCGGCGGCGCGCGCAGTGAACGACTCCATGCCGCTGCACATGGTCGAGCTGCTGGAAGAGGCGCTGGC
>JAAZNO010000224.1 GCA_012798275.1 Chloroflexota bacterium | reverse complement strand
GGAATCTTCCGTTTTTTTAGTCAGTGGCTGAACAGTTACCCTGTGAGCCATAACCCGTGAGCAGCTGCGGCGACAGCTCACCGGTTCGACACGAGCCAACCGCGCTGCAGCGCGGTGTTGGAAGACGTAGCAGCCCCGGGGGCCAGGAATTTCTCATCTGATTCGTGAAATTCGGGTTCATTCGGGGCCATTCTCGAAGGAGACGCCAGGTGCTGCGGCGACGGCTCACCGGTTCGGGCTTTTGCCCCACCCCCTGTCCCCTCCCCCACGGCGCCTGCGCCGGTGGGGAGGGGAGAAAAAATAAGGGGTTTTTGCAGGGGGGCTACGCCCGCCTGCAAAAACCCACAAAAAAAGTTCCCCTTCCCCCCGCGCAGCGCGGGGGGAAGGGGAAGGGGAAGGGGATAGGGGGCAAAAATTGATTTTTAATCTTCAGTAACCGTCAGGGAATCTTCCGTTTTTTTAGTCAGTGGCTGAACAGTTACCCTGTGAGCCATAACCCGTGAGCAGCTGCGGCGACAGCTCACCGGTTCGACACGAGCCAACCGCGCTACAGCGTGGTGTTGGAAGACGTAGCAGCCCCGGGGGCCAGGAATTTCTCATCTGATTCGTGAAATTCGGGTTCATTCGGGGCCATTTTCAGAGGAGGCTAAGATGGGAACATTGCTGATAAAAAACGCCACAGTCCTCGTCACCATGGATGATGCCCACCGTCGGATCGCCGATGGCGGCCTGTTCGTGCGTGACAACGTCATCGAGGCGGTCGGCCCCACAGACACGCTGCCGGCGACCGCCGACCGCGTCATCAACGCGCAGGGGTTGCTGCTGCTGCCGGGATTGGTGAACACCCATCATCATCTGTATCAGACGCTCACCCGTGCCGTCCCCGCCGTACAGGACGCCGTGCTCTTCACATGGCTGAAGACACTCTACCCCATCTGGGCGAGGATGGACAGTGAGGCCGTCTACGTGAGCGCGAAGCTGGGACTGGCGGAGCTGCTCCTTTCCGGCGCGACGACCGTCTCCGATCACCTCTACATCTACCCCAACGGCGTCACCCTTGATGACGAAATCCGTGCGGCGCAGGAGCTCGGCGTGCGCTTCCATCCCTGTCGCGGCTCGATGAGCCGGGGCGAGAGCCAGGGCGGGCTACCGCCGGATCGCGTTGTGGAGCAAGAAGACGCCATTCTGCGCGACACGCAGCGCGTCATCGAGGCCTATCACGAACCGGAGCCTTACGGCATGGTGCGGATCGTCGTCGCGCCGTGCTCCCCCTTCTCCGTGACTGAAGACCTGATGCGCGAATCTGCCGCTCTGGCGCGCAGCTACGGCGTGCACCTGCACACGCATCTGGCCGAGACCGCCGACGAGGAGGACTTCTGCAAAGCGACGGCGGGCAAACGGCCCGTCGCCTACGCCGAATCGCTGGGCTGGCTGGGGGATGACGTGTGGTTCGCGCACGGCGTCCACATCAACGCCGAAGAAATCGCCCTCATGGCGCAGACACACACGGGCGTGGCGCACTGCCCCAGCAGCAACATGCGGCTGGCGTCGGGCATCGCCCCGGTGCGGGCCTACCTCGACGCGGGCGTGCCGGTCGGTCTGGCCGTAGACGGCTCCGCCAGCAACGACAGCTCGCATCTGCTCGCTGAGGCGCGGATAGCGCTGCTGCTCCAACGGGTGCAGGGCAATCCCGCCGGGTTGACGGCAGAAGAAGCACTGTGGATCGCCACGCGCGGCGGCGCCGAAGTGCTCGGGCGC
>JAAZNO010000223.1 GCA_012798275.1 Chloroflexota bacterium | reverse complement strand
GCTGTGAGTCGTGATCGAAGACTACGACAGCTCTCGACTCACGGCTCTCTATTTTCCGAGGAGTTCTCTTCCATGGATGACATTCCCGTAACCTGGAAACCGCAACCGACATCGCGGATGTGTTTTGTCTGCGGACGGCAAAATCCGCAGGGCATGCATTTGCGCTTCTACAGTGATGAAGCCGCCGGGCAGGTGATCGCCCCGCTGATCATCCCGGAGGTCTATCAGGGCTATCCGGGCATGGCGCACGGGGGAGCTCTGGCCGCCATCATGGACGAGGTGACGGGTCGCGCCATCAACGTGGGGCAGGCCGAGGAGACGTTTTGGGTCACGGCGAAATTGGAATTGCGCTATCGCCTCCCTACGCCGACAGAAACGCCTTTGACCGCAGTCGGCTGGGTGGTCGAGCGGCGCTCCCGTGTGGCGGAAGTCGCCGGCGAGCTGCGGCTCGCCGATGGTACGGTGACGGTGGAAGCCAAAGCGGTTGTCGTCGCTCCTACAGAAGAGACCCTCGAAAAGTGGGGAGCGGAGCGGCATTTCTGGCGGGTGGAACAGGAATAGAGCATGAAACAATGGCTTGCGGCGTTATGGAACTCGCAGCTGGTGGATGCGTTGCTGCCCGTGTTCGCAACGCTGGCAGCGCTGCTGGTGGGGGCGCTGATGTTGCTGGCGCTGGGAGCCAATCCTTTGGTGGCTTACGCCGCCCTGGTGGAAGGGGCTTTCGGCAGCCTCAACGCGATTGCTGACACGCTGGTGCGCGCGACGCCCCTTCTCTTTGTCGGCGTGGGCATTTGCATCGCCTCGCGCGGCGGCGTGACCAATATCGGAGGCGAAGGACAGTTTGTGGTGGGAGCGCTGTGCGCTGTGTTGGTGGGCTTGAGTTTTCCAGACGGCCCGGCATTGCTGGTGGTGCCAGCGGCGCTGCTGGCCGGCATGGTGGGCGGCGCGATCTGGGGCGGGATTCCGGGCTTGCTCAAAGCCCATTTCAACGTCAACGAGATCCTGAGCACGGTGATGATGAATCAGATCGCGGTGCAGGGGATGAACTTTTTGCTGATTGGGCCCCTCATGGACCCGGTTCAATTGCAACGGGCCTCGCGCATCCCCCAGACGGCGCGGATTTCCCCGGCCTTTGACTTGCCCCGGCTGGCGCCTACCCGCTTGCATCTGGGAACGCTGCTCGCCATCCTCATGGCGGTGCTGGTCTATATCCTTTTGTGGCGGACGACGCTGGGCTATCGCATTCGGGCCGTCGGCTTGAACAAGGAGGCGGCGCGCTATGCCGGCATCAACGTCCCGCGGTACATTGCCCTCTCGTTGGCGCTCAGCGGCGCGTTGGCCGGGTTGGCGGGCGCGGTACAGATCTATGGCGTGAACTTCCGTATGTTCACCGACGGCTCGGCGACGGGTTTCACGGGCAGCGCGGGCTTTCATGGCATCGTCGCGGCGCTGTTTGGCCAGCTGCACCCGCTGGGGACCATTCCCGCGGCCTTCCTCTTTGGCGGCCTGTTGGTAGGCGCCAACAAACTGCAACGCGCTGTGCAGGTGCCGGCGGCGCTCATCGTCACCCTGAACGGCCTGGTGGTCGTTTTCGTGGTCAGCACCGAACTGTGGCGGCAAAAGCGCGCTCGCCGACGGGTGATCGAACGTCCCCTGGAGCGGGATGAGACGCCTCTGATTCCAACGCCGCCGGCCGCGACCGGCCAGGAGGGAGCGGTATGATCGGCGAGCTGCTCACCGCACAGGTTTTGTTGGGAATCCTGGCCTCTGGCATTCGACTGGCGACGCCCTATCTGTATGCCGCCCTCGGCGAGACGTTTGGACAGCGCAGCGGCGTCCTCAACCTCGGCGTCGAGGGGCAAATGCTGGTCGGTGCTTTTGCGGCGTTCTATGTAGCCCGTCAAACCGGTAGTCTCTGGTTGGGTGTCGCTGCGGCGTTGTTCGTCGGCGCTCTCATGGGGCTGATCATGGCCTTTGTGAGCATCACGCTTCACGCTCAGCAGGGCATTAGCGGCATCGGCTTTTATCTCTTTGGATTGGGCTTGAGCGATCTGCTCTTCCAGACGCTGCTGGGGACTGTGCAAACGGTGAGCGGGTTCCGTCCCCTGGCCATCCCCTTGTTGAGCCGGATTCCGGTGTTGGGTGAAGTCTTCTTCAATCAAAATCTGCTCGTCTATGGCGCCTATCTGCTGGTGCCGGTGGCGGCTTTTGTGATGGATAAGACCACCTTCGGGTTGAAAATCCGCGCTGTGGGGGAGAACCCGGAGGCGGCGGATTCGCTGGGGGTCAATGTGAGCCTGGTGCGGTACATCACAGTGACGCTGGGCGGGGCGCTCTCCGGCCTGGCCGGCGCGTCGCTCTCCATCGCCCTGCTCAATGTCTTCCAGCAGAATCTGACCAGCGGTCTGGGTTTTATCGCCGTAGCGCTGGTCTACTTTGGCGGTTGGCGTCCCTGGGGAGTGCTGGCGGGGGCGCTGTTGTTCAGCATGGTCAACGCACTGCAGCTGTGGGTGCAGGTGTTAGGGTTGCCCATCCCCTCGGAATTCGCGGTGATGATGCCCTACGTGTTGACCATCCTGGCGTTGGTGGTGGCGGTGCAGCGTGTGCGTCCGCCTACGGCCTTGACCAAGCCCTTTGTCCGCGAGGGGTGAGGCGGCGCCGTATATGCTCGTGGGTGATGATCATGCAAATTTTTGTAGAATAGAAAAGGAGCATCTGATGCGTAAGCTGGCTAAGTGGTTCAGTGTGTTGGTGATGGCCTCGATGTTGATGAGCGCCTGCGGCGGCGGCGGCGCTTCTGGCGAGAAGTTCCGCATTGCGGTGGTGACGCCCAGCGCCAAGAACGACCTGGCGTTCAGCCAGAGCATTTATGAGTCCTTGCTGAAGGTGCAGGAGGCGCAGGGCGGGCCGGAGAAACTGGAGTTCGTCATTTCGGAAGGGATGTTCGTGGTGGATGACGCCGGCGCTGCCATTCGCGACTACGCCAGCCAGGGCTATGACCTGGTGATCGCACACGGTTCGCAGTACGGCAGCGTGTTGCAGGAGATCGCCCCTGATTTCCCCGAGACCAGCTTCGCCTGGGGCACGACGGTGGACACCTTTGTGGACAAGGGGATCACCAACGTGTTCGCCTATGAGGCGCGCTCGGAGCAGGGTGGTTACGTCAACGGCGTGATGGCCGGCGCCCTGACCAAGAGCAATGTCATTGGCGTGGTTGGCCCCATTGAGACCGGCGATGCCAAACTCTACGTGGATGGCTTTGTCGCCGGCGTGAAGGCGCAGAATCCCAACGCCCAGGTCAACGTCAACTGGATCGGCTCCTTCAGCGATGTGGCGTTGGCCTCCGAGGCCGCTCAGACGCACGTCAAGGCCGGCGCCGATGTGATGGCCGGCACGGCGCAAATGGTGGTGGGCGCCATCGGCGTGGCGAAGGAAAACAACGTCTTGTGGTTCGGCACGCAGGCCAGCCAGACCTCGCTCGCGCCTGAGGTGGTCGTAGCGAATCAGATCTACGACTGGTCGGGTGTGATCCTGGAGATGATTGACCTGATCGGCAAAGGCACGTTGGGTGGCCAATCTTTTGCGATCACGTTGGAGAACAAGGGCCTGTACATCGAGTTCAACCCGGCGTACAGCCTGCCTCCCGAGGTCAAGCAATTGGCTGAGGCGACCATCAACGCCATCGTTACCGGCGCTATCAACGTCGCGCCCTGAGAGCGGCCCATGGTCAAGTCTGACGTGCTGCCGTCTGGAAAGCCTCGGATCGAGCGTTTGGAGATGGTGGGCATCACCAAATGCTTTCCTGGGGTGCGCGCCAATGAGTGCGTGAGCTTCGACGTTCGTGCCGGCGAGGTCCATGCGCTCTTGGGGGAGAACGGTGCGGGCAAGAGCACCCTGATGAAGGTGCTCTATGGCCTGTACCGTCCCGATGAAGGTGAAATCCGCATCAACGGTCAGCCCGTCCAGATCCACTCACCGGTTGACGCCATACGGTTGGGGATCGGCATGATTCACCAGCACTTCATGCTGGTCCCCTCCCTGACGGTGGCGGAAAATGTGGCTTTGGGGCTGCCCTCTTCCCGCGGGCCGCTCACGGACCTGGAGCGAGTCTCAGCGCGCGTGGTGGAGTTGGGCAAGATCTACGGCCTGCATGTGGACCCTCAAGCCCCTGTCTGGCAGCTCTCCGTGGGGCAGCAACAACGGGTGGAAATCATCAAAGCGCTCTATCGCGGGGCGGCCCTGTTGATTCTAGATGAGCCGACCGCCGTCCTCACCCCCCAAGAGGTGGACGAGTTTTTCACCATTCTTAAGCAAATGGTGCGTGATGGGCACGCGGTCATCTTTATCTCGCACAAGCTGCACGAAGTGTTGGCCATCAGCGATCGGGTGACGGTGCTGCGGGATGGCCACATGGTAGGATGTCAACCGCGCGGCGAGATGACCAAGGCCGACCTGGCGCGGATGATGGTGGGCCGTGAGGTGATTCTGCAACCGGAGAAAGCCGCCGTCCCGATAGGGGAAGTGCGTCTGACGGTGCGCGATCTCTGGGCGCTGAACGACATGGGCATCCCCGCCCTTCGGGGCGTGAATCTGGAAGTGCATTCGGGTGAAATCCTGGGACTGGCGGGCGTTTCCGGCAATGGGCAGCGCGAGCTCGCGGAGGTCATCAATGGCCTGCGTCCCGCAACGGCAGGACAGGTGTTCCTCGAAGGTCAGGACATCACCGGTGCGCTGACGGCGGACCTCATCCGGCTGGGATTGGCCTATATCCCCGAAGAGCGGATGCGCGATGGCATAATTCAGGATTTCACGGTGGCGGAAAACCTGATCCTCCGCGAGCATGGCCAGCGACCTTACGCGCGCGCGGGCTTCTTCGATTTTCAGGCCATTGCCCAGAGCGCGGCGGAACGCATCCAGGCCTTTCGCATCAAAACGCCGTCCCATGAGACGTTGGCCAGGAGCCTTTCGGGGGGCAACATCCAGAAGATCATTCTGGCGCGGGAGCTCTCCCGGGACCCCCGGGTCATCATCGCGGCGCAGCCCACACGCGGATTAGACATTGGGGCGACTGAATACGTCCATCAGCGGCTGTTGGAAGAGCGGGCGCGGGTGTTGCAGGCGCAGCGCGAGCAAGGCGCCGCTATCCTGCTTATCTCAGAAGACCTGGACGAGATTCTGGCCCTCTCGGATCGCATCGCCGTGATCTATGAGGGCCGGATCATGGGAATTCTGGAGCGTGCGGAAGCGACGCCGGAGCGGTTGGGCCTGTTGATGGCCGGTGTGACTGAAGAAGCGACACCAATGATTTGAGGAGGCATGTATGTTACGCAATGTAAAACAATATCTTCGCCCTACGACCCTCGAAGAAGCGGTGACACTGGCGCAGACCAATCCCCATGCCTGCTACCTGGGCGGCGGCGCCTGGATTGTAGCGCAGGGCGATCCGCAGCTCGAAACGGTGGTAGATCTCCAGGGACTGGGACTGGACAAAATCGAGAGTGACATCGAGGGGGTGCGGCTGGGAGCGCGGGTCACGCTGCAGCAGCTTCTCGAGGAGGCGGCGGTCAGCGAGCTGGCAGATGGGCTGCTGGCGACGGCAGCGGACCTCACGCAATCGCACACGCTGCGCGAACAGGGCACGCTCGGCGGGACGTTGATCGTCGCCGGGCCAGCGGATCCCCTCACGACCGCGTTGTTAGTGCTGGACACTGACGTGCGGTATGCCGATCCGGTGTTGCACACGGCGCCGTTCACCAGTTTTGTGGCCTACCGCGACCGGCTGATCCGCACGCGCGTGCTGTTGACGGAACTGCTGGTGAAACGTCCCCCGGTTCGCAGCGCCGCTGCCTTTGAGGGGGTAGGGCGCTCGCCCAAGGATCGGCCCATCGTGTGCGCCGCGGCCTATGTCGCTGTAGAGGAGGGCCTGCCGACGGAAGTGCGCCTGGCCCTCGGTGGCGTGGACTCCCGTCCGGTGCGCCTGCTGAAAACCGAGCATTTGCTCAAGGGGCAGCTGCTCACGGCGGCGAAAGTCACGGGAGCGCTGGCCCCGGCGCTGGCGGAGCTGCATCCGACGGCGGATTTCCTGGGGAGCGCGGAGTACCGTCTGGAGATGGCGGAAGTGCTGGGGCGGCGGGCGTTGCTCGCAGCATGGGAACGGGCGCGGCGGGCCTGAGCCGGCGCATTTTTGTCGTGGATATTCAACTGGGGGCCAGCAACGGCCCCCAGTTTGTCATCGTAGAGGCGGCCTGTTCAGGCCGCTTTGACGGGGTTGAAGCCTTCCCCCAAGACCTCGTGGGCCTCGGAGACGACCACAAAGGCGCGCGGATCAATCTCCGAAATGAGCCGCTTGAGCAGTGTGACCTGCGAGCGCGTCACGACGACGTAGAGTGCCGGCTGGGGGTTTTGGGTGTAGCCCCCGCGCGCTTCGAGGATCGTCACGCCGCGCCCGAGCTGTGTGAAAATGGCCTGGCTGATTTCCTGGCTGTGCTGGGAGATGATGATCGCGGCGCGCGCGTAGCCCGCACCTTCCTGCACGGTGTCCACGACGCGACCGGAGACGTAATTGACGATCAGCGCGTAGAGCACCGGCACGATGCCCACGACAAGGGCGGCGGCCAGCAGAATGGCGGTGTTGACCACGATGAAGACGTTACCGAAAGCGATGCCGCGATAGCGGCTGAGCAATTGGGCAATGATGTCGGTGCCCCCGGTGGTGCCGCTGCCACGGAGCACCAGGCCGATGCCAATGCCATCGAGCAGCCCCCCGAAAAGGGTGTAGAGCAACGGCTCGACCTGGATGGGCGGCAGCACGCGGCTGAGTCCATCAATGCCGAGGGTGAGCACCAGCACGGCGTAGATCGTGCGCATGAAGAAACGCCAGCCGCCGCCCCAGCGAATGCCCGCCAGGATCAAGGGGATGTTGATGAGCAAGGTGACCAGGCCGATGGGCCAGCCCCACAGATAATGCGCCAACATCCCGATGCCGGTGATGCCGGTAGAAATCACGTTGTTCGGCTCCAAAAACAGCGGCACATTCGCGGCGACGATCAGCGCGCCGAGGGTGATCATGCCGTAATCCTGGATCGCCTGCCATATCCTGAGCGTTCGTGGTGCTGAGGGGGGTGTCTTAGCCATGGCGCCTTCGCTTTACCTTTACCTCTTACATGACTGATGCTATCGCCACACTCAGCATGGCTGGTGGTTCGCGGTTATAGGGCACGCTTACTTGCGCCGCAGGAAGGCCGCCAGTCCCAGAAGCAGCGCGATCCCTTGCAGCAGGACGACGCTCACGAGAGGCCAGTCCACGGGGCGGCGCTCGCTGACGAGGGCGGTGACCGGCGTGGGCGTGAGGGCCGGTGTGCTGAGGAGCTCGGCTGTGGGCGCGGGGGTTGGCGTCGCCACAGCGAGCGTGGGTATAGGCGTTGGCGGCGCGGTGACCACGGGTGTCTCCATCACCGGCGGCTCGCTGGTGGGAACCGTCGTCGCCTCCACAGTAGGCTCTGGCGGCGGCGTCACTTCCTGATGGGGAACGGTGGGCGCCAGCGGTTCACCCTCGCCGGGCGCGGTCAGCCGGACAGTATCCTGGCTGATGGTGGTGCGGCCGGCGCCATCTCGGAATTCAACGTAGACGGCATAATCGCCGGGCGTGTCATTGGAGAAGGCCCACGGGAGAAGCGGTTCCCACGGCTGCCATGGAGCGTCCTCCAGGTCAGGCGTCTCTCCCAACCGCACTTCGATGGCCTGGCCGATCCAGCGTCCCTCGCCTAGTGGCACCGCCTCCTCGTTCGTGAGGTGAATGACGACCTGGGGCCGATCGGTAGTCTCGGCGCCTTCATTGATGAACACCGGCAGCACGCCGGGCCGGGAGCCGAAGCTGATCACGAAATAATGCAGGTTCTGGCTCTCTGCATAGCCCACGCCGACCTCGCGGTAGCGTGGATCCACAAAAGCGCTCCATTGGGCGGCGTCGTTGTGGAACCAGTCCAAGGCGTTCTCGGCGTTTCCCAGGCCTACCCAGAAGGTTTCGTAGACCAGCAGGCCGTCGTTCCAGGCGCGGTAGCCGGTCTCGCGGATGCGCTGACGATAGGTAGAGCCATCGGAGCCGGTGCTGTCAATGAGGTTGTGAGCGGCCAGATCGTCGGCGTGACGTTGGGCCGCCTGTGCGAGCAGCGTGGACCAGCTCAGCGGGGCGAGTCCTTCCGCGAGCCGTGCCTGATTGAGCCGGCCGGCAAAATCGCGCGCTGGTTCACTCTGCAGGGCCGCCGGTTGGGCGACCCCGAAGAGAAGCGCCAGCAGCAAGCCCAGCGCGAGCGCGCGGCTCCAGCGGGGAGGGCACGAGAAGGGTCGTTTCACAGGTCATCCCCCTGCACTTTCAGGTAAGCCTCGAGGAGGCCCGGCGTCGCTGCGAGCACGAGATCGGGATGCTCGAGGGTCCACGGCGTGCCGTCGAGCGTGGCGGCGACGGCGCCGGCCTCTTGCGCGATGAGGACGCCGGCCGCCATGTCCCAGGGGCCCAGCACCTGCGCCAGGTACAGATCGAACCAGCCCGCGGCGACATAAGCCATGTTGAGGGCCGCCGCTCCCAGGACGCGCATCGTGCGGGCCTCCACCATCAATTTCCCGGCGCGCTGCCACAATTCCTGCCGCGGCCGGGGTTTTCGAGGCCAATCGGCGGCGAAGGTGGCATCCGCCAGTGTGGTGACGCCAGAGCTGTGAAGCGGTGCGCCGTTCAGGGCCGCTCCCGCGCCGCGCGCTGCCGTGAACAGGAAATCGCGCAGCGGGTCGTAGATGACGCCGACGACCGGCGCGCCGTCTTGGGCGACCGCCAGGGACACGCAAAAGTTGGGATTGTGGCGGGCGAAATTGGTGGTGCCGTCGAGGGGATCCACCAGCCAGCGGGTGGAAGCGGCTTCTGCGTCGGCGCCGGCCTCCTCGGAGGTGATGGCATGGCCGGGGAAAGCGGCGCGCAGGCGGGCCAGGATGAGCTCCTCAGCCGCCAGATCGGCGGCGGTGACGATGTCGCGGTAGCCTTTGCTGTGGACGGTGACGCCGCTGCGCCAGTGCGCTTTGAGTAGCGCGCCGGCCTCACGGGCGATTTTCGCCGCCGCGCTCAGCCAGGAGGGATACGCTTCGGGGGTCAGCGTCATGGCGTCAGCTCCCTGTTACAGCCGGCCACGGCCTCTTGCAGGGCTTCGTGGGCGGGCAGCTCGGTGTTCAGGGCGGTGAGGACTTGAACCAG
>JAAZNO010000028.1 GCA_012798275.1 Chloroflexota bacterium | reverse complement strand
GGCGGCGACTTCGGCGACGAGCCTAACGACGGCACGTTTTGCATCAATGGCGTCGTGGATCCCGACCGCGAGCCGCATCCCTCGCTGTGGGAAGTGCAGCGGGTTTACGCGCCCATCGCCTTCGAGGCGGGGGACATCGCGGCGGGCGTGCTGCGCATCCACAACCGGCGCGCTTTCACGGCGACGGACGATCTGAGCTTCCTCTGGGCCGTGGAAGCGGATGGCGCGATAGTTCAGGCCGGCGCCTTGCCCCGCCTGGAGATTCCGGCGGGCGGCGAGACGCAGGTCGTCGTGCCCTTCAAGCCGTTTACCCCCGACCCCGGCGTGGAAGTCTGGCTCACCGTGCGGGCGATTCTGGTGAAAAACACCCCTTGGGCGCAGGCCGGGCATGAAATCGCCTGGGAGCAATTCCCCTTGCCGGTGGACGTTCCACTCACGGCTCAGCCGTTGGCTTCCCTGCCGCGGGTGGCCTTCGAGGATTCCGAAGGCGGCGTGATGCTCTACAACGCCGAATCCGTGCTGATCTTCGATCGGCAAACCGGTGAGCTGCGCAACTGGGAGCACCGTCAACGGCCGGTGGCGCGCGGCATGTGGCTCAACCTCTGGCGCGCGCCGACGGACAACGATCTCAAACGGATGGCGGGACTGTGGCGCGCGGCGGGACTCGATCGGTTGGAACAGCGCGTGCGGGAATTGCGAGTGGAGCGGCTCGCCCCGCAGGTGCTCCGCCTTGTCCTCGCAACGGAGCTCGCGCCGGCGAAGGCCGCGCCCGTAGCGACCGGCCTTGCCGAGATCGTCATTTTGGGCAACGGCGATGTCCTGTTGGAGCAGACGGTGACATTGGCGGAGGGGCTGCCGCCGTTGCCCCGGGTGGGCGTGCGTTTCACGCTCCCCGGCGGCTACGAGCGCTACAGCTGGTTGGGACGCGGCCCGCACGAGAGCTATCCCGATCGCCAGACGGGCGCGCGCCTGGGGTGCTATCACAGCACCGTGGACGCGGAATACGTCCCCTACATTCACCCTCAGGAGCACGGCAACAAGACGGACGTCCGGTGGGTCGCGTTGACCGATGCGCGGGGCGCGGGCCTTCTGGCGGCAGTTCATCCCTTTGCGGAGGGCGCTCCCGCGCCGCTGCTCAACGTCAGCGCGCAGCATCTCACCGCGCATGACCTCGCCGCCGCCGCGCACACCTTCGAATTGCGGCGCCGCGAGGAAATCACCCTCAACCTGGATGTCGCGCAGGCGGGACTCGGCTCCGAAGCGTGCGGGCCGGGCGTGCTGCCCCGCTACGAGCTCACGGCGCGCGTTTACCGGTGGCGCGTGCGGTTGCATCCCCTCAGCCCGGAGGATGGCGGGCCGGAAGCGTCTGCCAGACAGCGGTGGGCGGTGTGAGGCAGCGTACTTTCACTATTGCCCCTCTCCCTGCCCCCTCCCCAACGGCGCATACGCCGTTGGGGAGGGGGAGAAAAATAAGGGGGTTTTGCAGGCGGGCGTACGCCCGCCTGCAAAACCCCACAAAAAAAGTTTCCCTTCCCCCCGCGCAAAGCGCGGGGGGAAGGGACCAGGGGATAGGGGGCAAGAGTTGATTCTCAATCTTCAGCAGTCACCAGGAAATCTTGCGTTTTTTTAGTCAATGGCTGAACAGTTATCATGGGAACCATAGCCCGTGAGCAGAGGCTGTGACTACTCTCTTCTCACGACTCTCTATTTTCGAAGGAGTTCACATGTTCCTACGGCACACCACCGAGGAGGAAAATGACGCGGGCACGTGGGCACGTGTTTATTTTCCGGGGAGGATTCCATGAGGCGGATCGTTTTAAGCCGTGGGCTGCGCGTCGGCGGCGCGCTTGGCTTTGGGGGCTGTGGGTGTGGGGCGATCATTGCGGTGCTGGTGCTGGCCTTCATCGCAGGCATCCTCGCCCTCATCTTTGGCATCATGCGCTCCTCGGAGCCTTTTCAGCAAGCCATGGCTGAAGTGCAACACAACCCGCAGGCGGTGCGCGCTCTGGGTGAGCCGATCAAGATTGGCTGGTTCCTCAGCGGCTCCATTTCCACCAGCGGTGACAGCGGCGAGGCGGAGCTGAGCATCCCCGTCTCCGGCCCCGTGGACAAGGGCACGTTGTACGTTGAGGCTTACAAGTCCGAGGACGTCTGGCATTTCACCCGGATGGAGCTGGTGACGAAAAAGTACCCCAATCGCATCAACTTGCTTGAGGAATAGCGCGCGCGAAGTCCATGGTCGCGCCGCTGTGAGGGAGGGATCCG
>JAAZNO010000222.1 GCA_012798275.1 Chloroflexota bacterium | reverse complement strand
CCGAGCAGGAAGACGGAGGGCTTTGCCGCCATCAACGCCTCGAACGCGACCTGCGTGTAGCCCTCCACGGTGAAGTCGGCCAGCAGGGGATGTTCCGCCAGCCGGACTTCATCCGCGCCGTGTGCGAAGGCCGTCTCCGCCAGCGCACTCACGTCCATGCCGGGGAGCAATCCCACCACAGGCCAGCCTGCCGCATCCGCCAGCTCCCGCGCCTTGCCGAGCAGCTCCAGCGAGACCGTTTCGAGCGTCCCACCAGAATGCTCCAGGAACACCCAGATCGCCTGGACCGCCTCTTCGACGCCGTAAAGGGATTGGACCACAGAAACCTCCTCGGTAAATAGAGAGCAGTGAGCCGTGAGAAGAGAGTCGTCCCACGCTCTCTCTCTGCTCACCACTCACGACTCATTTTCATTTGCGGTGGTGTGCCGCAGGAACATGTCAACTCCTTTACAACCGATAACTCGCAACTCGCAACTCCAAACTCGCAACTCCAAACTCGCAACTCGTAACTCCAAACTCGCAACTCGCAACTCGTAACTCCAAACTCGCAACTCGTAACTCCAAACTCGCAACTAAAGCGTTAACGCCACAATCTCCGCCACGTCTTTCACCACCAACGGCAGCTTCCGCGCCTTGACGCTATCCTCGAGACAGACGATGCAATACGGACAGGCGGTCGCCAGGAGCTGCACGCCGGCGGCCCGCGCCTCCTCCACCCGCACGTCGGAGAAACGCTCCCCCGCCGCAGTCTCCAGGTACATGCGTCCCCCGCCGCCCCCGCAGCAGAGCGTCTCCAGGCCGCTGTGCGCCAGCTCCACCCGCGTGACGCCGGGTAGCGCGTCCAACACCTGCCGCGGCGCCGCGATCTCGGCGTTGTGCCGCGCCAGATAGCACGGATCGTGGAAGGCCAGCGTGACCTCCAGCGGCTTCTGCGGCTTGAGGCGTCCCGTCGCCAGCAGCTCCGCGAGGAATTGGACGTAATGCTGCGGCGCGAAATCCGCGCTCACGGGTGGATAATGGTTCTTGAACACGTCATAGCTGTGAGGCGAAAGAGCGACCAGGCGCGTCACCCCCCGTTGCTGAAAAACCGCCGCCGTCTTCGCGGCCAGCTCCTCGAAAAAAGGAGCATGTCCCACGTCGCGCACGTCCGCGCCGCTGGGAGGCTCGTCCGCGCCCAGGATGCCGAAGGCGACGCCCGCGGCGCGCAGCACCTTCACAAACGCCACGGCGACCTTTTGGGCGCGATTGTCGTAGGAAGCCGCCCCGCCGACGTAGAACAGGAGCTCGTGCTGCGTCGGATCGAAAAGCGGCACAGCGAGGTCCCTGGCCCACTGCGCCCGCTGCGACGGGGGCTGGCTCCAGCTGTTGTCGTTCCAGAACACCGACCACAACAGCGAGGGCAGCCCTTCTGGGGCCTCCCGCCGCTCCCAGGCCAGCTCCCGCAGGGCGCGGAAAATGCCGGCGATGGAGACACCGCGCGGACAATAGGCCTCACATTGGGCGCAGGTCGTGCAAAGCCAGAGCGCGTCCGTCGCCTCCAGGCCCAGCTGCACCCGGCGGATGAATTCCCGCACGGAGACGGTCTCGTCGCGCACCAATCCCCAGGGACACGTCGCCGTACACGTCCCACACTGGTAGCACCGCGCCGCTTCCCCGCCCGTCAGTTCGAGCAGGCGTTCCCAGAGAGCATCATCAAGCGTAAACACAGGTTCTTGTGAGTCCATGGGGCCTCCAAAAGGGTAATGGGGGAGAGGTGATGGGTGAGGGGGAGATCCCCCTTCCCCCTTACCCATTACCCCTTACCTCTCTTCACAATCTCATCCATCTCCACCAGCTTCTCCGCGAACTCCTTGCCCTCCGCGGCGCTGATCCAGCGCAGCTGCAAGCGCTCCGGCGCCAGACCCTGGCGGACGAATTTCCGGTGCCAGCGCTCGAAACGCTTCTGCGTGTGGACGTTGGCGTAGTTGTAGTGACAATCCGAGCCGTTCGCGGTGAGCCGGCACCCCGTGACGAGCACCGCGCCCGCGCCCAACTCGAAGGCCCTGGCGATGAACGCCTCCTCAAAACGGGCGGAGCACATAGTGCGGATGATGCGCGAGGAGGGCGGATACTGCCGCTTCTCGATGCCCGCCAGATCGGCGCCGGCATACGAGCACCAGTTGCAGGTGAAGACCAACACCTTTTCGCCCGGATTCTCTGCCAGGGCCGCGTCAATCTGCGCCAGCACTTGCTGCCGCGTGAAGTAAGGCATGTCAATCGCGTGACTGGGACACTCGGCAGCGCAGTTGCCACAGCCCATGCATGCCGCTTCGGTGATGCGGATCGCGCCGGGCTTGCCCCGCTCGCCGACCTGCTCGATGGCGCTGAACGGACAGACTTGCACACAGCGCAGGCAACCGATGCAGGCAGCGGGCGTGTATTTCGCCGTGAGCGGCTCTTTCTCGATGGCGCCGCGCGCCAGCAGCGCCCCGGCCTTTCCCGCCGCCGCCATCGCCTGCGCCATCGTCTCGCGCACGTCCTTCGCGCCCTGCGCTACCCCCGCCAGGTACACCCCCTGAATCGCCGTCTGCACCGGGCCGAGCTTGGGATGCAGCTCCATGTAGAAGCCGTCCTCGCTGCGGGCGAGCTTGAGCTGTTCCGCCAGCGTGTCCTCCGGCGGACGCAATCCCGTCACCAACACAAGCAAGTCGGTGGGAACGCGCAGCTCCGCCCCCAGAAGCTGATCGTGGAAGCGCACCGCGCCGTCCTCGAAAACGATCGCCTCCTGCGGCGGGCGGTCATCCGCATACCGGAAGAACTGCACCCCCGCGCGCATCGCCTCCTCGTAGAGCTCCTCCGCCTGGCGACTGTAGGTGCGGATGTCTTTGCTCACGACGCGCACCTTCTTCCCCATCCGTCGCAACGCCAACGCCTGATGGATCATCGAAGTGCAACAATACCGCGCGCACCCCATCGTCCCCTGCCGCGAGCCGACGCACGAAATGAAGGTGATGCGCTCTATCTCAGCGCCGCTTGGAAGTCGAAAGTTTAACGTCGCAGGCGACCCTTCTACTAACGTGCAACTTGCAGCCTTCAATTTGTAAATCAGCAATCTCTCCAGTTCTAAATTAGTGATGATACGCGGATCGCTGCCATACCCGAACTCCGTTGGCTGATAGGGGACGCCGCCCGTAGCCACGATGATCGCCCCCACGGTGAGCTCCTCGCCCGTGCTGAGACGCGCCTGGAAATTGCCCACGACCCCGCCTACGGTCTCGACGGTCGCCGGCGCGTGAATGTGAACCCCCGTCTGATTCAACTCGTGCTTCTGGGCATAGATCACATCCAGCGACGACAGCCCTGCCGGCGCCACGCAGCGCAGATCCGCCATCAAGCCGCCCAGCCGTCCCGCCTTTTCGACCAGATGCGTCTCGTAGCCCTGGCGCGCGAGCGCCGCCGCCGCCGTCATGCCGGCGACCCCGCCGCCGATGACCAGCGCGCTCTGCGTGAGCGGGAGATGGCTCACCTCCAAGGGGACGAGCAGGCGCGCTTTCTCGACTGCCATCGCCGTCATCTCCATGGCCTTGACCGTTGCCGCTTCCTTCTCAAATTTGTGGACCCAGGAATCCATGTTGCGGATATTCGCCATCTCCAACAGGTAGGGGTTCAGTCCGGCGCGGATGAGCACGCCGCGAAAGGTGCTCTCGTGCGTCTTGGGCGAACAGGCGGCGATAACCACCCGGTTGACGCCGTGCTCACGGATGGCGCGTTCGATGTCCGCCTGCGTGTTGCCGGCGCAGGAGAACATCTGATGATCCGCGAAGACCACATCGGGCAGCGTGCGGGCATAGGCGACGACGCGCTCCACATCCACCACCCCGGCGATGTTGCTGCCGCAATGACAGACAAAGACGCCGACGCGAGGCGTCTCCACATCAAGGATGGGTTCCACGGCCGGCGGCTCCGGCCAAAAACGCTCCGTGAGGTGCCCCAGCGCGAGCGCCGCCGCGCCGCTGCCCTCGGCCACACTGTCGGGGATGTCCTTGGGGCCGGTGTCGCAGCCGGCAGCGTAGATGCCGGGCCGCGTCGTCGCAATCAAGCCGCCGCGCAGCTCCTCGACCTTGAGGAAGCCGTCGGCGCCCAGCTCGAGCCCGAGTCGCTCCGCCAGCTCCGCCAGTCCCGCCGGCGGCGTCACCGCATTCGCCAGCACCACCATGTCGAAATCCTCAGTGTGACGAGTTCCCGTCTCCGTATCTTCGTAAACCACTTCGAGGGAGGGGAAATGGGTAATGAGGGATGGGTCGCCATTCGCCATTCGCCATTCAGCCTCACTCGCTTTTTCGCCTTCGCGCTTTTTCGCTTCGATCTTCGCCGGCCTGCCCCGCACGAACTTCGCCCCTGCCGCCTTCGTGCGATCCCAGAAACCGTCGAAACCTTTGCCGTAGGCGCGAATGTCCATGTACAGCACGGTCACCTCGGCGACGCCGTGATCGAGGGCCTGG
>JAAZNO010000221.1 GCA_012798275.1 Chloroflexota bacterium | reverse complement strand
TGGATAGCAGAGCCTGCGCCAATCCCAATGCGCGCCCCTCGCCAACGGCCCAGGCAAAGGCGTGGCGCAGGTTGGGCAGGTCGGGGCGGAGGGTGTAGTAGGTTTGCGCGTCGTCGGCGGCCCGCATACGGGCCAGGTAGTGGCGGGCGTGCCGCTCGGCCCAGGTCAGGCGTTCGGCGGGTGGCTGTTGCTCGAGCGCGTAGCTGCGCAGGAGGGCGTGTTGCTGCCAACAGTCGCTCTGTCCCACCCGGCGCACCAGGTTGCGGTCGCGCAGGGTTTTCAACAGTGGCCGCGTCTTGTCCTCCGGCAGGGTAAGGATGGCGCTCACGGCTGCCGTGGTCAATTCGACCTCATCGGGCGCGAAACAGCCTAACGCGCGGAAACAACGCTGCAGGGCCTCGTGGTGCGCCAGGGCGGCATAGCTATAGGCAAACACCGCGCTGAGCCGCCGCTCCGGCTCAATATCGTCCAACGCCGTGGGGTCTACGCCCAAGCCGCGCGCCAGGCGGTCGGCGATGCGGTCGAGCGCGGCAGCCCACTCGGCAGGCGGGTCGTCGGGATGGAGGTCGCCCAAAATGATGCGCAGCGCCATTGGATGCGCGCCCACAATGCGGATCAGCCGGCGCGCCAATGCTTCTGGCATACGCGGGAGTTCCTGCGCAATCAATGTGAGCGCGTCGGGCAACGTCAGCACATCCAGCGGGAGCGTGTGCCCCACCGCGCGCGCGACGCGGTCGTCGCGGGTAGTGACGAGGATGTGCGCTTCGGCGGGCAACATCCCGCGAATATCTGGCCAGAGGGCGCGTTCCCACAGGTCGTCAACGACAACCAGAGTGCGCCCGTGAACGGCTAACATCCGGCAGATGGCTTCTGCGCTAAAGAGGGCATTTTGTAACGCGCGCTGAATCTGCTCCAGCACTTGTGGGGCAGTGGGCATCGCCTCCAGGGCAAAGGCCTGGTCGCCACCGCCGTACACCAGCGCAACGAGGGCGCTAAGGGCAGCGTGAACGCTTGCCGCAGTAGTGTAGCTGGGGCCGAGTTGGAGCCAAAGTACACCGCCGGGGTAAGCCTCAGTATCGGCGGCGCAGGCAGCGGCGTAGAGCGCCGCCAGGGTGCTTTTGCCCACGCCGGGCATCCCCTCGACAGCCTGGCTGCGGCTTTTTCCCACAATCGCCACGTCGTCGCCATTCCCCGACGCGGTACGCAGTTGGGCGCGCAGCTGGTCGAGTTCGCCCTGCCGCCCCACCGCGCGCTCGGTCAGGTTAGCGCGGGTCATACAAGGACGTTGCCAGTGCAAGGTGACGGCGCCAAAGTTGAGCACATTGAGGGTCACGGCGTTATCGCCGATGGCGCTAAAGGCCGCCACGCCGATTTCGTAGCGGGCGCCCACGTTCACATCTCCCGCAAAGGAGCCGGAGAGCAATGTCCCGTGGACGTCGCCGCCGATGTTGGTCTGCGTCCCCACGTGCTGGCCGGGCTGAGCAAACGTCGCGCGCGTCTCACCGCTGCCGAGGCGGGCTGTTTGCTGTTGCTCCAGGCGGGCGGCGACGCGAGCGGCGAAGTCGGCGTCCCCGGCGGCCTGGGCGGCCTCAGCCAGTTGGCGCAGCAGGTCACTCGCGTCGAGGCTGAGGAGCAGGGCGGATTCGGTCTGCAGGAGTGCGGCA
>JAAZNO010000220.1 GCA_012798275.1 Chloroflexota bacterium | reverse complement strand
GGTGGCGGTGATGTTGCTGGGCACAGCGATGAGCTCCGATATGGGCGTGCAATACATCATCTTCCCGCTGATCCTGTGCACCCTTGGCATCATTTCCTCGCTCCTGGGGATTCAGCTCGTCCGGGTCAAGCCCGGTGGGAAACCCGGCGTGGCGCTCAACAGCGGCACTATCTTCACGTGTGGAATCTTCGCGGTCCTCGTGACGACGTTGGTGCTGGTCTTCCAGTACAACCTCGGCGTCCTGTGGGCGACCCTGGCGGGATTGATCACCGGCGTGATCATCGGCTTCACCTCCGATTTCTTCACCGGGGATGGTCGCCCGCCGGTGGTGGAAACCGCGAGGGTCTCCGGTTCGGGCGCGGCGATCACCATCATCACCGGCTACAGCTACGGCCTGATCAGCATCGTGCCTTCCATCATCGGGATCGTGATCGCGACGCTGGCTTCCTATTTTCTTGCCCAGAATGCGGGGTTGAACGGCGTTTACGGCGTCGGCATCAGCGCCGTCGGGATGCTGGCGGTGACGGGGATGATCGTCTCGGCGGATGCCTACGGCCCCATTGTGGACAATGCGCGCGGTATCGCTGAGATGGCGGGCATGTCCGAGAAGGTGATTGAGACGGCGGATGTTCTCGATGCGGCCGGTAACACCGCCAAGGCCATCACCAAGGGCTTCGCCATCGGCGCTGCGGCGCTGACGGTGCTGGCACTCTTCGCCGCTTTCGCCTCGGAAATGGCGGCGGAAGGCGTCAAAATTCAGCTGAGCCTGCTCAACCCCGTAGTGATTGCGGGCGTCTTTTTGGGCGCGATGACGCCCCCGTTGTTCAGCGCGTTGACGATGCTCTCGGTGACGCACAACGCCTTCGACATGATCGAGGAGATCCGCGAGCAATTCCGCAAGAATCCGGGGATTCTGGCCGGCACGGCGGAGCCGGATTACAATCGCTGCGTCTCGCTGGCGGCGGAGGGCGCCCTCACCGCGCTGATTTTGCCGGCCTTCCTGGCGATTCTCCTCCCCCTCATCGTCGGTTTCGTGATGGGGCCTGAGGCGCTGGGGGCTTTCCTCGGCGGCTCGATCTTCACGGGCATCATCTTCGCCCTGCTCATGGCGAACGCGGGCGGCCTGTGGGACAACGCCAAGAAGTACATTGAGTCGGGTTTCTTCGGCGGCAAGGGCTCCGAGGCGCACAAGGCTGGCGTCGTCGGTGATACGGTGGGCGATCCCTTCAAGGACACGGCCGGCCCCTCGCTGAACACCCTCATCACGGTGATGTCGTTGGTCTCTTCGTTGTTTGCCCCCATCATCGCGGTGTTCCATCTGTTTTAGCTTTCCGGTTGATGCGACGCCGCCCGCAATTCAAAGGATTGCGGGCGGCGTTGTTTCTGCTGTGAAGAGGAATGCCTTCGAATTGGCGTCAGCGATTCCAGAAGCGAGGCTCGGTGCTGGCGGGATGCGATCTTTCCGCGAGGGGCTGCTTCCTGGGATCAGCGAGCCATTATTGTGGAGTTTTATTACCGGCAGCTGTAGAAGCCACTGTCGCGAGCCAGCGGGCGCTTTCTTGGGGTGTGTGTAAGCGGACGAAGGTGAGGTGAGCGTATTCGGAGCGGGCAAACAGCACGGGGTACTCACGCCGCCGGCGTCGGTATGTTTGCAGCGCCCACAGCAAAATCGAATCGCGGCTGAAAAAGGCTCTCGTCAGACTTTCCCGATTGTGGCCCCAAAGCTCCTCATGCTTCAGCGCCCGGCGGAGGGTACGAAGAACGAGCCGCCCCATGATCGTGGCGAGTGGATAATCCAGCCAGACGACTGTGTCGGCGCGCTCCCAGATACAGGCGCGCACGCGCCCGTAATTGCCGTCCACGGTCCATGCTGGCGCGTTCAGGGCTTCGCGCAGCCGCTCTTGAAACACCTCTTCCGGCACGGGGGTCCAATTCGGCCCCCAATGCAGGGCATCCATCTCGATGTGGGGGATGTCCAACTGCTGTGCCAGATGCTCCGCCAGGGTGGTTTTGCCCGAACCCGATGTGCCGACGACGTGGATTCTCTGCATCGCGCTTCTCCGGCGCCGCCTTGATCTCGGGGCGAGGTGGCCTCCCCCGGCGGCGCATGTTTGGGCGGCTGTGAGTGTAACGGAAGATGACGGAAACGCAAGTCGCACTTGCCCTTCTGTGAAAATGCGTGTATCCTTAGGCCAGGGAGCGTCGTCCGACGCATCCCGTGTAGCTCATGCTCATCGGGGAGGATCTATGGCTTTGCACGATAAGGTTTTACCTGAAGATAGGGTCGTTGCTTCAGAGCTGACAGAAGCGTTGCGAGGCGCGCTCGTGCAAGACACTTTGCCCTGCGCCGCCGCGTTTCGCCTCGCCGAAGAAAGGAATTTCCCGCCGCTCGCCGTTGGGCAGGCCGCCGACGCTCTGGAAATCCGCCTGAGTGCTTGCCAGCTGGGGCTGTTCGGCTATCCGGGGCATGCCAAGGGGTGGGCGACTGTCGCGGAGCGCCCGGTTTCCCCGGCGTTGAAGGCGGCATTGCTGGCCGCGGCGGGCGAGAACCGCCGGCTGACGTGCTCCCAGCTGTGGGAGCTCGCGGCGCAATGGGAGGTCCCGCGCCTGCAGCTGGGTCATGTCGCCGATCAGCTGGGCATCAAAATTGAGGGGTGCCAGCTGGGAGCGTTTTGAGCGGTGCTTGTGAAGTGCTGTGACGTTCAACTTCTTAAAACCAACACCAGGAGGTTAGTTCTATGGCCGTTGTCAAAGTCAAACCTGTTCCTTCGGATTTGGAAATTGCGCAGGCCGCGGTGCTGCGCCCTATCGTGGAGATCGCGCGTTCTGTGGGCCTCGAAGAGGATGACCTGGAGGTCTATGGCAAGCTCAAGGCGAAAGTGCATCTGGACGTGCGGGAGCGTCTGGCGGCGCGGCCCAATGCCAAATACGTTGACGTGACCGCCATCACTCCCACGCCGCTCGGCGAGGGGAAGACGACGACCACCATCGGCCTGACGCAGGCGCTTGGGGCGCTGGGCTACAGGGCGACGGCGGCCATCCGGCAGCCCTCGATGGGGCCGACTTTCGGCATCAAGGGCGGCGCGGCCGGCGGCGGGTACAGTCAGATCGTGCCGATGGAGGACTTCAACCTGCATCTAACCGGCGACATTCATGCGGTGAGCGCTGCCCACAATCTCTGCGCGGCGGCGATTGACGCGCGCCTCTATCACGAGAGCCGCTGGAGCGAAGCGTATTTCGAGAAGATCGGCCTGCGGAAGCTCAACATTGATCCTTACAGCATCACCTGGAACCGCGTCGTGGACATGAACGACCGCGCGCTGCGTCACATCATCAGCGGCTTGGGGGACCTGGATGACGGCCCCATTCGGCAGGCCGGCTTCGACATTGCCGTTGCCAGCGAGCTGATGGCGATTCTGGCGCTTGCGACGAGCCTTGCCGACATGCGCGCGCGCATCGGGCGGATCGTCATCGGCACCGACACGAAGAAGAATCCCATCACCACCGAGGATCTGGGCGTCGCCGGCGCGATGACGGTGTTGATGAAGGATGCGCTCATGCCCAACCTGCTCCAAACGCTGGAAGAACAGCCCGCCTTTGTCCATGCCGGGCCCTTCGCCAACATCGCGCACGGCAATTCCTCGGTCGTCGCCGACCAGATTGGCATCAAGCTGGGCGATTTCCTCCTCACGGAATCAGGGTTCGGCTCGGACATGGGGATGGAGAAATTCTTCGACATCAAGTGCCGCGCTTCCGGGTTGATTCCCAACGTCGTCGTCATTGTGGCGACCGTGCGCGCGCTCAAGATGCACGGCGGCGGCCCGAAGGTGGTCGCCGGGCGGGCGCTGGACAAGGCCTATACCGAGGAAAATCTGCCGTTGGTGGAGCGCGGAGCTGCCAACCTCGAGACGCACGTGCGCATCGCGCGCAAGTTCGGCATTCCCGTTGTCGTGGCGATCAACTCCTTCCCCACCGACACTCCTGCCGAAGGGGCGGCGGTGCGCGAAGCGGCGTTGCGCGCCGGCGCTTTTGACGCCGTCGTCGCCCATCACTGGGCGGAGGGCGGCGCGGGCGCGCAGGCATTGGCGGAAGCGGTGGCCAGGGCGGCTGAGGAGCCTGCCGACTTTCACTTCCTTTATGATGTGGAGCAGCCCATCAAGGAGAAGATCGAGATCCTGGCCCGCGAGGTCTATGGAGCCGAGGGCGTGGATTACAGCGCCGAGGCGGAAGAGAAGCTCAAGCTCTACACCGATCTGGGCTATGACAGGACGCCCATCTGCATGGCGAAGACGCATCTCTCGTTGAGCCACGAGCCCTCGTGGAAGGGGGTCCCGCACGGTTATCGCTTCCCCATCCGCGACATTCGCGCGAGCATGGGAGCGGGATTCCTCTATCCGCTGGCGGGCGAGATGAGCACCATGCCGGGCCTCTCCAGCAAGCCCTCGTTCATGAACATTGACATTGTGGACGGCAAGGTGGTGGGACTGTCGTAGGCTGGGAGCTGGAAGCTGGATGCTGGAAGCTGGGAGCTGGGAGCTGGGAGCTGGATGCTGGCCCCATTACCATTTATTAAACAAAGGAGTGACTATGACAGCAAATATGATTGATGGCACTGCCATTGCGGCTTCGATTCAGGCGGAGCTCACCGCCGAGGTGGCGGAGCTCAAGGAGAAACACGGCATTGTCCCTGGATTGGCGACGGTGCTGGTGGGCGACAACCCCGCTTCGCAGACTTACGTCAAGATGAAGCGTAAGCGTTGCGCCGAAGTCGGCATTTACTCGGTGGGACGTGAATTGCCCGCCGACGCGCCGCAGGAGCAGGTGGAAGCGCTGGTGCGGGAGCTCAACGCCGATCCTGCCATCCATGGGATTCTGGTGCAGCTGCCCCTGCCGGGACACCTCGATGAGGAGGCGGTGCTCAACACCATCAGCCTGCACAAGGACGTGGACGGCTTCCATCCGGTCAACATCGGGCGGCTGGCGATGAAGGGGCGCGAGGCGCTGTTCGCGCCCTGCACGCCCGCCGGTTGCATCGAGCTGCTCGACCGCATTGGCGTCGAGATTCGCGGTAAGGAGGCGGTGGTGCTGGGACGCAGCAACATCGTGGGACTGCCCGTCTCTATGCTGCTGCTCAAGCGTGACGCGACGGTCACCATCTGCCATTCGCGCAGCCAGGACTTGCCCGCCATCTGCCGCCGTGCTGACATTCTCGTGGCGGCGGTCGGACGCGCGGAGATGGTCAGAGCGGAGTGGGTCAAGCCGGGCGCGGTGGTGATTGATGTGGGCATCAACCGCGTGGATGATCCAACCGCGAAGCGCGGCTATCGGCTGGTGGGCGATGTGGCTTTCGGGGAAGTCCAAGAGGTTGCCGGGTGGATCACGCCGGTGCCGGGCGGCGTCGGCCCGATGACGATTGCGATGCTTCTGCAAAACACCGTCAAGGGCGCCAAACGCGCGGCGGGATTGCTGTAGACGCCGGGGCGCAGTTGCCAAAATGGTCAGAGAGTGCCATAATCTGGTTGTGGCTGACAGCTCAGAAATCCCTTAAATGAGGAGGGAGACCGATGTTAGTGAAAGATCGCATGACCTCTAAGCCCTTCATTATTGCGCCGGACACCTCGGTGTCCGAAGCGTTGGGCCTGATGCGTCAAAATAACGTGCGGCGTTTGCCAGTCGTGGATAAAAAAGGCAACCTGGTGGGCATCGTCTCGGAGAAAGACCTGCTGTATGCGTCGCCTTCTCCGGCCACGAGCCTCAGCGTGTACGAAATCGGCTATCTGCTTTCCAAGCTCAAGGTGGAAGAGGTCATGACCCGCAAAGTGATCACGGTGGCACCTTCAGCGCCCATCGAAGAAGCCGCGCGCATCATGGTGGATAACAAAATCGGCGGCCTGCCGGTGGTGGAAAACGGCCGGTTGGTGGGCATCATCACGGAGACGGACATCTTCAAGACCACGTTGGAGATGCTCGGCGCGCGGGAACCCGGCGTGCGGCTGACGATCAGCGTGCGGGATGAGACGGGGACGTTGAGTCGCATCACCGGCGCGATTGCCTCCAATGGCGGCGACATCATTGCCTTGGGCACGTTCTACGGCGAGAATCGCGGCGATGGGATCCTGATGCTCCGGGTGTGTGGCATCGAGGAGGCGCGCCTGTCGGCGATAATGCAGGAGCTCGGGGTGTACGTGCGCGACATCCGCACCATCGGCAATCCGGCTGTCTGCGCTTGCTAGTGAGATGCTGCAGCTGGGCTTGATTGCGGATACCCACAATCATCAACAGCACGTGCTACGCGCTGTGGAGCATTTTCGGGCGGAGGGAATCAGCACTGTCCTGCACGCCGGGGACGTGACCGGCCTGGAGGTGTTGGAGCTGCTGACGCCCTTTGAGCTGTGGGTGGCGTGGGGCAATGTGGACCGCGACGAGCGCTTGCCGGGCCGCGTCGCTCTGGTGGGGACGCCGGGGACGGTGCACGGTGCGTATGTGCACTCGTTGACGTTCGATGGACGGAAGCTGGCGTTGGTACACGGGGATAATGTCCCGCAGCTGACACATCTCATCGAGGCCGGGGAGTATGATTACGTGATTCACGGACATACCCATCGGCTGCGCGACGAGCGCAGCGGTCGCACGCGCGTTATCAACCCCGGCGCGTTAGGGGGCAGCGGCCTGCCTCCGAAGACTTTTGCTATTCTAGAGCCAGCGACGGGTCAATTGCAAATTTTGGAAGTGTGATGGAGGGGGCCTTATGCATCTGGAGAAGTGCAAGGACGTATTACGCAGCGGCACGCTGTTCAGGGATCTCAACGAGATTTATTTGGACCTGGTGCTGATGGTCTGCGAGGAAGTGACGTATTCTGCCGGCGAGGTCATCTTTCGGCAGGGAGATCCCGGCGATGCGCTCTACATCATCGCCAGCGGCGCGGTGGACATCTTGCTTGAACCCAATCAGGCGGCAGACCTGCCGTTGGTGATCGCTTCTCTGGAGCAATATGCCACCTTCGGCGAGACGATTCTGATAGAAGAAGGACACCGCACGGCGACGGCGCGCTGCCGCGTGCCCACGACGCTGCTCCGGGTGCCAGGGGAGCGGATGGTGCAGCTGACCAACGACTATCCGGAGATCGGTTTTTGCATCATGCGGAGCATGGCGGCGGAGCTCACCCAGAAACTCAACCTCGCCAATATGAATCTGCGCGCGCACATGTCTGCGGCGGCCTCTCCTGTTCCTGAGTGACGCGCGGCGCGGTGATTTTGCGATCACGGGGTCTTCGGTGAGCGCCAGGCGCTTGCCGGGGGCCCCGTGGCGTTGGGTGCGGCCCTCCTGCCGCCGCGAGCATCACCACGGCCGGAATTGCCGGCAGGTAAAGGCGGTCGTGAGCGATCGGCCCCCCCAGGAGCAGCCCATACGCGGCGATTCCCCCCAATAGAAGCGCGGCGCCTGGAACGCGCCGCAAGCGCCAGCAGCCCCGCAGCGCGCTCCACCAGAGCGCTCCCCGCAACAGCAGCAAGCCCCACCAGATCAGCGCCGCGTCGAGGGGCGCGCGGACGATCCGCTCCAGCCACAGGGCGTGCAGGGCGTCCCCCACAGCGCCGCTGGCGAGCGATTCCCCCATCCGCCGCCAGATGTTATCCAGCACGCCGGTTTGCTCCCACGCTTTGCCGGTGAGAGCGCGATACCAGTTTCGATGCCCCGGGTCGAGCAGCGAGTTCCCCACGCCGCGGAGATGGCTGCGGATCCAGGCGCCGGGATGCGCGCGCACGATTTCGCCGGCGATGGCGGTGACGTCACGGTGACGCTGTTCACGTTCCGCGCAGGGAAGGGCGGTCTCGGGGAGGGCGCTCCAGGCGTAGCGGCGCGCGGCTTCCTCAACGATTTCGCCGTAGAGCGCTTCCCAGGTGGGCGTCCATGGCTCGGCGGGCACGGCCTGCACTTCCGCCAGCGTGGCGACGGCGCTCACCCGCGCCAGGTTTTCCTCATAGACGGTGGAGAGCAGCCAGCGGTCAAAGAGGACGTGATTGCGGAGGAGCCACGGCAGGAGGGTCATCCCCAGGGCGAGGCAGAAGCAGAGGGCGGGGGCGAATTTCCTGCGTCGCACGCCGGGAAGCAGGAACACGCCGCCGGCGGCCACGGCGAGGAACTGCAGGTTGGGTTTGATGAGGAGCGTCAGGCCCCACAGGACGCCGCTGAGCGCGCTTCGGCGCGGCGTGGGGCGCCTCAATGCTGAGAGCGTGGCGCCCATCGCCGCTGCCACGGCCGTCAGCAACAGCGTCTCGGCGAAGAGCACGCCGGTGTAGCGTTGGGTCGAGCCATTGAGGGCGTAGAGCGTTCCTGCCAGCAATCCCATCCGCGCCCCGCCGAGCATTTTGCCCGCGCGGAGGATCAGTGCCGTCGTCAACACCTCCAGGAGCAAGTGGAACAGCACCGCGCGCGCCGGTTCCATGCCGAGGAGACGATAGGTGCCAGCGAGAAAGAGGGGGTAGAGCGGCGTGCGCAGCGCGGTCGGGCAGAAGGGGGCTTCCCAGCTCAGCGCCAGGCCGTTGCCGGCGAGGAGATTGCGCGCTAGCAGGTGGTAGCCTTCTGCATCCACCGCTCCGATGGGATGGGCCGGGAAGTGCGCCATCCAGGCGGCGCGGACGGCGAGCGCCAGCAGAAGCACCCAAATGGAAGGCTGCAGACGGGGGGATGAGGGGCGAATCGGAAGCCTGCGCCTCTCTCCCGCTGTTGCATCACGCATGCCTTGCGGCGCGCCTTTTGTGGCTCATGCTTTACGCTTCTTGACTTGCCACCCTGCCCAGCCGCCCAACGCCAGCAGCGAGAGGAGGGAAATCCCCGCGCCAAGGCGGAAGGACCAGGGCTCGTAGCGGATGACGACGTCGTGTTCGCCGGCCGGGATCTGGAGGGCGCGGAGTGTGGTATAAGCGCGGAACATGGGGGTGCGTTCCCCGTCCACCCGGGCGCTCCATCCGGGATACCAGAGATCGCCGATGACGAGGTAGCCCGCCTGAGCGCTCTGGACTGTGAGGCGGGTCTCCTCTGGGCGCCAGGAGGTCAGTGTCACCGTGGGGGAAATCGGCGGCGTCCCGGCGGTCATCTCGGGCGCGCCGCTTTCCAGGAGCACGGCGCGGGTGAGGTCGTAGCGGGGATCTTGCAGGACGCCCAAGGCGATGCCATCCTCGAGCGCCGCGGCCTCGTAGACGACCCGGTAGCGGGGGAAGGGTTGCTCCAGGCAGAGCAGGCGCAACGTTTTTCCCTCGTAGGGGAATTCCGCCACTTGCCGGACGGCGAAAGGCGGGGTGGGTTCCCCGGCGCTCCAGAGGCCGCAGCCGACCCCCATCAACGCCCAGACGCGATCGCCGGGGATCTCCCGCCGGAAGCGCATCCAATAGCTGTTCTCGAAGGTAAGGTTCCCGTGCAAATCCTCGAGGTTGAGCGTCGCGGGCCAGTTACCGGTGAGATGACCCCGGGTGTCCAGCCGATGGGCCTGCGCATTGGCTGGCAGTGTGATGTCGGCGAGGGGGATGGCCGCGACGCGGACCGGGTCCTCTTGGATGAGATGTCCGTTTTGGGCTGTGCGCCAGGCAGCGCTTCCGAGGTCCATGACGAGCAGGGCCACCAACGCCCACTGGCTCTTGGGCCAGCGCTTCAGCAGGAGCCAGCTGCCGCCGAGCATCATCCAGGATCCCAGGGCCAAAGTCCACCACGATGGCAGCGAGACCGTCCCCCGCTGCAGGCGCGTGCCCAGGATCAAGCCGAGCAACGCCAGTCCTCCCAGGCCCCACAGACTCCCCAGCGTCCGCCGATACCAGGGAGGGAGGGGCGTCTGCCATCCCAGCGCCGCCAGCACCGTCAAGGCCCAGGCGGTGATGACCGCGGCGCGTTCGGGATTGCGGAACATGCCCAGCAGCGGGATCACGCGCGCGAGTGCGGGCAGCAAGGGGATCGTGTTGCCGAGTGCCAGCAGCAGCCCCAGGAGGGCAAGTCCCAACCAGAGCGCGGGATGACGTGGGTCGAACGGGCGCCGTCGCAGCGCGAGCCCTGCGAAGATGAGGGTGGGGATCCCCACGTACAACGGCGACCAGAGGGTGAGGTGCGGCGTCGCCAGGCCCAGCAATTCCCAGAATTTGAAGCCCGCGAGCCGTTCTGCGAGGGGTTGTTCGAAGCGCGCTGCCAGGTCTATGGCCTCGAACGTCGGCAACAGCTGCGCTGCAGCCAGGCCGCTGCCGATGGCGACGATCAGCAACAGCGTGAGCAGAGCCGTCCGCCGTTGCTCGCGGGGTCGGCTCAGCGTGAGCATCAGTCCCCACGACAGCGCTATCCCGTAGACGTAGAGCGCGGTTTGGGCGAAGCCGCTCACGAAAACCAACGTCCAGCAGAGGGTGGCCAGGAGGGCATTGCGGCGTTGATAGCGTTGTCCGGCGAGGGCGCGCCCCATGGCCAGCAGCAGCCAGGGCAGCCAGGCGGCGGTCGCCAGAATGGTCGGCGCCTGGATGGGGTAGCCGGTGAGATAGCCGCTCAGGCCCCAGGCGACGGCACCGAACGTAGCGGCGGCGCGGTTGCGCGTCAGCCAGCGGCAGAAGGCGAAGGCGCCCCACGCGGCGAGAATCAGGTGCGCAATGGTTTCAGCGGTGAAGGCGCGGTAGGAGAGGGGCTGCCCCAGGGTAAGCAGAACGGTGAGCCAGCGGACCGGATAGAGCACTTGCGTCTGCATCTCGGCGAGGAAGGGGTGTCCGCCGAGGATGTAAGGGCCCCACAAGGGGAGGCGTCCCGCCTGCAGGCTCTCGACGGTGGCATGGGCGAGAGGATAGTAGTAGACGGTCATATCGCCGGGGACAATGGCGGCTTGCGTGGCAGGATTGGCACTCCACAGCGGCCCGTACAGGCCGAGGATCAGGGCCGCCAGCGCGGCGAGCAAAAGGCCATCCCAGAGGTCAGCCCCACGGTGTGACATCACGCATGCTCCTTCTTTTGCGCCACCAAGTCGCAGATTGCACAGAGCTACACGGAAAAAAGCGGAAGGGGTCAGGCCCCGCCCTGGCGCTCGAACAGCTGGATGGCGGCGCACACCGCGCTGACCTCGTCCTCCCGCAATTCCGGATACAGCGGCAGCGAAAGGACTTGCGCGGCGGCCAGTTCCGTCTCCGGCAGGGTGCGGGGGCCGTAGCCCAAATCGGCGTAGGCCGGCTGAAGATGGATGGGAACCGGATAGTGGATGAGCGTGCCGATCCCCTGCTCACGCAGAAAGGCGCGCAAGGCTTCCCGCTGGGGCGTGCGGACGACGTAGAGATGGTAGACGTGGCGGCCGTCTGGCGGATCAAGGGGCAGCTGCAGCCCGGAATCGCGCAGCAGAGCTCCATAGTGTTGCGCGAGCGCGCGGCGACGCGCGTTCCACGCCTCCAGGTGGCGCAATTTGACCCGCAAAATCGCCGCCTGAAGCTCATCCAGACGGCTGTTGAGGCCCTTGATGTGACTGACGTAGCGTTCGGCCCAGCCGTATTCCCGCAGCAGGTGCACTCGCTCTGCGAGTTCTGGATCGTTGGTGACGACGGCGCCCCCATCGCCATACGCCCCGAGGTTTTTGGTGGGATAGAAGCTGAACGCGCCGAGATCGCCCCAGCTGCCTACACGCCGTCCCTCGTACCCGGCGCCATGCGCTTGAGCGCAGTCTTCGATGACCCGCAGCCGATGCCGTCGGGCTATGTCCAGGATTGGCGTCAGCTCGGCGGGGCAGCCATAGAGGTGGACAGGGATCACGGCGCGCGTCCGGGGGGTGATGGCGGCTTCTAGCCGGGACGGATCGAGCGTGCCCCGCTGCGGGTCGAGGTCCACAAAAATCGGACGGGCGCCGCTGAGTTCAATGGCCGCGACGGTCGCTACGGCGGTGTGCGCGACGGTGATCACCTCATCGCCTGGCCCAATGTGGCAGGCGCGCAATGCCAGATGCAGGGCCTCGGTGCCCGAACCGACGCCGACGGCGTGAGCGACCCCGCAATAGGCAGCGAACTCACGCTCAAAGGCGACGACTTCTGGCCCCAGGATAAAGGTCCCGCGCGCGAGCACTCCCGCGATGGCAGCGTCCACCTCTGTTTTGAGGGCAGCGTATTGGCGTTGGAGATCGAAGGCTAGAATCATGGGGCTCCTTCGAAAATGGCCCCGAATGAACACGAATTTCACGAATAAGATTAGAAATTCCTTGCCCCCGGGGCTGCTACGTCCTCAAACAACGCGCTTCAGCGCGGTTGGCTCCTGTCAGGCTGGGGATTCCATCCCCAGCCGACCCGTGAGCCGTCGCCGTCGCTGCTCACGACTCACATTTTCATGCTTGGATGATGTGCGCCAGCACCTGGCGTCTCCTTCGAGAATAGAGAGCCGTAAGAAAAGAGTCGTCACGGTCTCTGCTCTCTCCTTATCATTCTACCAGTAATGCGCTTTGTGGGCGCGATAGAAGTTCACGGTGCGGCTGAGACCCTCGCGCAGGGAAACTTTTGGCTCCCAGCCCAGCTCCGCGGCGATTTTGCTGTAATCGCCGTAATAGTCGCCGATGTCAATGCGCTTTCTGTCGGACGGAAAGGGTGTCATTTCAAAGGGCTTCGCTTTGGGGTTGATGTCCAGCAGCAGTTGCGCCAGGGCGAGCAGGCTGATCGGCTCAATCCCGCCCAGGTTGTAGATTTGACCTTCAGCCTGGGGAGCGGCGGCGGCCAGCAACAGCGCATCCACCACATCGCTGACGTAGGTGAAGTCGCGGATTTGTTGGCCATCCCCGAAAATTTGCAGCGCTTCGTCGTCCACGATCTGATGAATCCACCAGCCGAGGAAGGTTTGCCGGGCGTCTTTGACGCGCATGTGCGGCCCGTAGGTGTTGGTCATGCGCAGGCTGACCGTGTGCAGGCCATAGACGCGGTGATACACCAGGTGATACCACTCTCCGGCGACTTTGTTGATGCCGTTAATATCAGTCGGTGCGAGCGGATGCAGTTCATCCACGGGCAAATACTGCGGCCGGCCATAAATCTGCCGGGTGCTGGCGAAGACGATTTTCCCATCGGGGTTGAACTGCCGGCAGGCTTCCAGGATTGTGAGCTGGCTGCGGCAATTAATCTCCAAATCGGTGAAGGGATCCTTCATGCTATCCAAATGGCTCACCTGTCCGGCGAGGTTGAACAGGAAATCCTGGCGTTGGACCAGGTACTTCATGCTGTGGGCATCTCGCACGTCGGCGATGTTGACGCGGACGCGGTCGCGGATCTCCGCGATGTTGAAAAGGTTGCCGCCATATTCCGGGATCAACGAATCCACCAACAGCACGTCGGCGCCCAACTCCACCAGCCGGTACGCCAGATGGCTGCCGATGAACCCCAATCCACCGGTGATCAAGACCCGCTTGCCGGCGAAGGCGCCTTCGAGATCTCTGCCCACGTCTATTTTCATGTCTCCTGTGCCCATTTTCATGGATCCTTCTTATCTGGGTTGAACTGCGCGGTGCGTTTTACGGACGACGAGTTCCCACCACAACGCGCTCAACTGACGGGCCGTACGCAGCAGTCGCCGCCAGTTTAAGAATTGGGAGACGCCGTATTGCCGGTGATAGTGATGGACCGGCACTTGGGCAAAGCGATAGCCGGCATCCTGGAATTTCTTGACCATTTCCAGGCAGATGGTGCCGCTGTCGCTCGTGAGGGTGACCGCGTCGAAGAGCGAGCGACGGATGAGGCGAAAATCACAATCCACGTCGCGCAGTTTGAAGCCGAACATGAATTTGACGAAATGGTGATAGAGCCGCCCAATGATCTTGCGCGAGAGGGGATCGTGCCGGGCAATTTTATAGCCGTTGACGACATCCACTTCCGGCGTGACGGCTTCCACGAGCAGGGAGAGTTCCAGCGGATTGTACTGGGCGTCGCCGTCGGTATAGAAAACCCATTCCCTGGTGGCGGCGGCGAAACCGGTGCGCAGGGCGGCGCCATACCCCCGGTTTTGCGGGTGATGGATCACCCGGAGTTCTGGGATGCGGCTCGCGAGCTCTTCCAACACTGCGGCGGTGTAATCGCCGCTGCCGTCGTTCACCACGATGATCTCGAAATCATCTGTCACCTGGCGCAGGGCGATCAACGCGGTGAGGACCATGCTGGGAATCGTGCCGCCGTCGTTGTAGGCGGGGAAGAAGGCCGAAATGCCGGAGAGTTTTTTCATCTACGCTGGCTCGGGCCTTGCCACGGAGGGCAGGGAGATTTGGAATTCTGTTTCAGGGACAGCTCATTCGGTTCACTGGCGCCCGAGTGAGGCGCATCATTCAACCCCATCACTGTGCGTATCCTCGATTGATGGCCTATCGCCGGGAAAGTTTCACGCCGCGTCACCTGCGGCGATGTTGGGGGCGAGTCCCCATGCGCTCTCTACAGGGAAACCCCAGGCCCCAACTCGCGGGTCATTATACGTGTTTTGCCGATTTTGGGTAGTGGGGACTATGGTATAATGCCTGAATATGAACAGAAAACAAGGCCTGCAGATTCTTGTCGCCCTCATTCTGACCGCGTTCAGTCTCTATCTGGCGCTGCGCGGCGTGAAGTTCGCGGAGGTTGGCCAGGCGCTGCAACAGGTGGACGTGCTCTGGCTGGCGATCTCCGCCGCGCTGATTCTGCTCACGCTGGTGATCCGCGCTCAACGCTGGCGGGTGCTCCTCAAGCGGCAGCTCAGCTTCAACGACGCCTTTGGCCTCATCAATATCGGTTACCTGGTCAACGGCGTGCTGCCGGCGCGGGCAGGTGATGCGGCGCGCGGCATCGCCGGCAGCCTGCGCGGCCCGGTGACGATGCTGGCGGCGCTTTCCACGGTGGTAGTGGAGCGGGTGCTCGACATGCTCTTCATCGTGCTGATCCTGGTGGCGACGCTGCCCTTCGTCCCCGGCTTGCGGGAGTATCTGACGACCGGTAGTATCGGCGGGGGCGTCCCGCTGAACCTGGTCGTCGGGATCAGTGGACTGCTGGCGCTGCTGATCGTGGTGATTTTCGTCCTGCTGGCGGCATTTCCCGCCAAAGTCGAGGCCGGCGTGCGGTGGATTCTGAAGAGCCTGCACGTCGCGCACCCCGAGCGGCTGTTGCGGCCGGTGCAGCACGTCCTGGAGGGCCTGAGCGCGTTGGGGTCGGTCCGCGCGGGTCTGGAAATCATGGGCTGGACTGTCGTTTTGTGGGCGGTCTCCGGCCTGTATTTCTTCGCCGTCATGCGCGCCTGCGGCGATTTCATCCCCGACGTCACCCTGCTGAAGAGCTTCGTCGCCATGTGGGCAAGCGCCTTCGGCATGGTCTTCCCGGCGACGGGCGGCATCGGCTCCTTCCATTTCGCCGTGCGTGAGGCGCTGTTCTGGGGATTTGGCCTGGCCCGCGACCTGGGCTTTACGTATGCCGTGTTGGCGCACGCGCTCTCTTACCTCGCCGGGATCATTCTGGGCGCCGGGGCGTTGCTGGCGTGGGGAATCTCCCTCCGCGATGTGATGCGACACGAGCCTGAGGCAGAAGTCGCGGCTCAGGAGTGACCTGCCTCAGACCTGCGACCCCTGAGGGCTGCTCTTTGAGGAGATGTTCATGCGCTATTTGATCACCGGCGGCGCCGGGTTCATCGGGACGAATTACGTGACGCGGTTGCTGGCTCGCGGCGAAACGGTGGCGCTTTTCGATAACCTTTCGCGGCGCGGCGCGGCGCGCAATCTGGCGTGGTTGCGGGACACGTGGGGCCCCAACGCTTTTACCTTCATCCGTGGCGATGTGCGGGACGCGGAGCTCCTCGTCGCCAGTGCGCGTGACGCTGACGTGATCGTGCATCTGGCCTCGCAGGTGGCGGTGACGACCTCGGTGCAGGATCCCCGCACCGATTTTGAGTGCAACGCGCTGGGTACCTTCAACGTCCTCGAAGCGGCGCGGCTTTCCGGGCGCGCCCCTCTCGTGCTGTATGCTTCCACAAACAAAGTCTACGGCGGGATGGCAGAGCTGCGCGTGGAGGAGCTGGAGACGCGCTACGCCTACCGCGATTATCCGCACGGCATCCCCGAAACGTATCCCCTGGATTTCCACTCGCCCTACGGGTGTTCAAAGGGCGCGGGCGATCAGTACGTCCGGGATTATGCGCGCATCTACGGCCTGCCGACGGTAGTTTTCCGCCAGAGCTGCATCTACGGCCCGCATCAGTTTGGCATGGAGGATCAGGGCTGGGTGGCGTGGTTCATCATCGCCGCTTTGCTGGGTCGGCCCATCACCATCTACGGGAATGGCAAGCAGGTCCGCGACGTGCTGTTTGTCGAGGACTTGCTGGACGCTTACGATGCGGCGATCGCGCGGAGCAATCGCGCAGCGGGGCAGGTCTACAACGTCGGCGGCGGGCCGGCGCAGCAGCTCGCGGTCTGGAGCGAGTTCGGTCCCCTGCTGGAGGCCCTGTTGGGACGGCGGATCCCCGTCACCGGGGGGGAGTGGCGCCCCGGCGATCAGCGCATTTACGTCTCCGATGTCCGTAAGGCGGCGCAGGACCTGGGCTGGCAGCCGCAGGTGGGAGTGGAGGAGGGCGTCACGCGGCTGTTCGCGTGGGTGTCAGCCAACCGCACGTTATTTCAGTGAGGCGTACTGCGTACTACGGAG
>JAAZNO010000027.1 GCA_012798275.1 Chloroflexota bacterium | reverse complement strand
GAAGGTACGGGAAATGGACCCTCGGGGTTCCAAAGGGAAGGAGACCGGAGCCATGCCAGCGACACGCGACTCTGTGCTACCATGCTTGCGCCAGGTATCATCGCAATCCTGCGGTGACCAAAACTCAAATCCAGCCATGACTTGCATCGGTAGAATTTATTCTACCACAAGGCAAGAGGCTGTCCACTTGCCGCTTGAGGGTTTTCGTGTATTCTGAGATCACTCGCCTGAAGACAAGGACTTCCACGGAGATACCACAGGCTGGCGCACATCCTGCAAGCATGAGAATGACGTGCGAAGGTGGAAAGGTGGAAAGGTGCAAAGGTGCGAAGGTGCGAACGTATTCTATTTGTTGATTCGCTGACTCGCCGATTCGCTGATTCTCGAAAAAGTTTTCAGTCGGAAAGAAAGGAGCAGAGATCATGAACCCCGAAGCATTGCGTATCACCGTCATCGGCGCCGGACACGGCGGCAAGGCCATGGCCGCGGAGCTGGCCTCGCGAGGTTTCCCCGTCACCCTCTACAACCGCACCTTCGCCAACATCGAAGTCATCGCCACCCGCGGCGGCATCGAGTTAATGACCGAGGACGGACATGAGGTTTTCGGCGCCCTCCGTCACGTGACCTCAGACATGGGGGAAGCGCTGGCCGACGCCCAACTGGTGATGGTCGTTCTCCCCGCTTCAGCGCATTGGGAAGTCGCGGTCCAAGCCGCTCCTCATGTCAAGGACGATCAGGTGGTGTTGCTCAACCCGGGGCGCACCGGCGGCGCCCTCGAATTCGCCGAGGGGCTACGCCACGGCGGCTGTGCCACCCGCCCCATCGTCTGCGAAGCGGAGACGTTCATTTTCGCCTCCCGCAGCATGGGCCCGGCCGAGGCGCGCATTTTCCGCACCAAGTACTCGCTGCCGGCGGCGGCCTTCCCCACCACGCGCACCCCCGAAGCTCTGGAACTCATCCGCCAGGCCTATCCGCAGTTCTTCGCGGCCAAGAATGTGCTCTACACCAGCCTCAACAACATGGGCGCGATCTTCCATCCCTCCTTGATGCTGCTCAACACCGGCTGGATTGAGGCCACGTTGGGCGACTTCGAGTTCTACATGGATGGCGTCACTCCGGCGACGGCGCGGGTGCTGGAGGTGCTCGACCGCGAGCGCGTGACCGTCGCTTCTGCAGTCGGCATCCGCGCGCAGACGGCTCAGGAATGGCTCTATCGCGCTTATGCCGCCGAGGGCGCCAATCTCTTCGAGGCGATGCACGCCAACCCCGGCTATAGCGGCATCAAGGCGCCCAATCGCATGAGCCATCGGTACATCTTCGAGGACGTCCCCTGTAGTCTGGTGCCCATCGCGCTCATGGGACGGCAATACGGCGTGGACACTCCCACAATCAGCACCATGGTGCATCTCGCCAATACCATCCAGGGGACCGACTACTGGCACAAGGGCCGCACCATGGAGAAACTCGGCATCAGGGGGCTTTCGGTAGGGGAATTGCATCACTACGTGGACACGGGGGAGAGGTAGCGGGGGACGAGCCCACGTTTCCACGTGCAGTGAGTATGTTCGAGGGAGACGCCAGGTGCTGGCGCACACTATCCAAAAATGAAAATGTGTGGTCACTGTTCAGCCTGGCGCCAGGTGGCTAGCCGGCGATGGATGAACCTTTGTAATCTGGAGCTTTTGCCCCACCCCCTGCCCCCTCCCCGACGGCGCCTACGCCGTCGGGGAGGGGGAGAAAAAAAAGAGGGGCTTTGCAGGCGGGCTACGCCCGCCTGCAAAGCCCCTCAAAAAAAGTTTCCCCTTCCCCCCGCGCTGCGCGGGGGGAAGGGGAAACTTTTTTTGTGGGGCTTTGCAGGCGGGCTACGCCCGCCTGCAAAGCCCCTCTTTTTTTTCTCCCCCTCCCCGACGGCGTAGGCGCCG
>JAAZNO010000219.1 GCA_012798275.1 Chloroflexota bacterium | reverse complement strand
GCTGCCGGCCGTTGGCCAACGCCCATTGTGACGCAAGTCGTGCCCTTTGAGGCCTTCTATCCAGCGGAAGCCTATCATCAGCAGTATTTCCGCAAAAATCCCGCGCAGCCCTACTGCCGCGCCGTTGTAGCGCCCAAGGTGACCAAGCTGCAGGCGCATTTCCCGGCGTTCCTGCGGTGAACGAGGAGCCTGAAATGGACGAAAAGATCAAACTCACCGAGACGGAATGGCGCGTCAGGCTGACGCCAGAGCAATACCGGATTCTGCGCGAAAAGGGGACGGAACGCGCTTTCACCGGCAAATATGAAAGTTTTTTCGAGCCGGGGCTGTATCGCTGCGCCGCTTGCGGGCAACCGTTGTTCGAGTCCGCGACGAAATATCATTCCGGCAGTGGGTGGCCCAGCTTTTACGCTCCCATCGAGCCTGACGCGGTTGAAGAACATGGGGATCACAGCGCTTTCATGGTACGGACGGAAATCACCTGCAGCCGTTGTGGCTCGCACCTGGGGCACGTGTTCGAGGATGGGCCACAGCCAACGGGGTTGCGATATTGCATCAACTCGGCGGCGCTGACATTCGAGAGCACACCTGAGAGACAGAAGTCGGATTCCTGAAGCAGACAGGATTCCCGCCGTTCTGAGTCACACACGGGATACGGGATTTTGCACGCCGACACTGGCGCGTAAAATCCCGTTTTTTCTTGCCCTCTCCGACGCCCGGCTTCCTCAATGCCTTTGACTTAACCGCTAATCTGCATATACTGTATTGCAGCCAGGAAATCACACCACGAACACTCAATAGGTCAGACACAACATGGGCTAGTTCAAGCAGGGGACACTACGCCTCAGGGCCTTTTCTGTCGGAATGGAGATACAGCACGTGACAGGAAATTCTATGGGGCAGAGCGAAACATCGGGCGACAGCGAGGCGCGCTACGGCGCACCCAACGCGGGAGATCATGTCCCGCCGCCGGCGACGTCCGCTATCGGCATCATGCACATCAACACCCAACACCGCATCAGCTACATCAGCCCCAGCGCCGCACCAATCCTGGAATTAGAGGCAAGCCTGTTAGCCTCCTGGCTGGGATATCCCATCACGCAATTGGAGCTGGCCCAAGACCCCCAGGCGCAGCCGATTTTGGCCAAGATTCTCTCCGGTAAGGCGCTGACCGGCGAACAGGTACGCTGGAAACATCCCCTGGGCCACACGATGTACCTGGAAGTTCACAGCGCTCCGCTATGGGCAGCCTCCGGCGCATGGGAAGGCGCCGTGATCATTTTCCAAAACGTCACGACCCGGGAACTGGCCCTTCGAGCGCAGCGGCAGATGGTAGCAGCGTTGGAACGTCGCACCGCGCAGCTGGAAACGGCGGCGCAGATCGCCCAGGCCGCCAGTAGTATCCTCAACGTGGATCAATTGATCAATGAGAGCGTCCATCTGCTTCGCGATCGTTTTGGACTGTACTACGTGGGGCTCTTCGAGGTTGATCCTACCGGCAAATGGGCCGTCTTGCGCGCGGGGACGGGGGTGGCCGGGCAACATCTGCTCGCGGAGGGGCATCGGCTGCCGCTTGACGAGAGCTCCATGACGGGCTGGTGCATCGTGCATCGCCGCGCGCGCCTGGCGCCAGACGTCAGCCAGGATGCGGCCTACCGCCCCAATCCCTGGCTGCCAGAGACCCGCTCCGAGCTGGCCTTGCCGCTTACCAGTCGCGGGGAAGTCATCGGCGCGCTGAGCATCCAATCGGCGCAGGAGGCGGCGCTCAACGAAGCGGACACGATGGTGTTCCAGCTGCTGGCGGATCAACTGGCGACCGCCATCGCCAATGCCCGGCTCTACAAGCAGGCCCGCGAGGATGCCCTGACCAAATCCATGCTGCTGGAAGAGATCAACCATCGCGTCAAAAACAACCTCGCCGCCATCATGGGAATCCTCACGTTGGAAATGAAGCGCGCCTTCGAGGGGCCCCAGGACTATTACGCGACCCTGCAGGACATCTACAACCGAATTCAGAGCATCACCACCGTCCACAGCCTGCTGGCCGAGACCCAATGGATGCCGCTCTCCCTGGTGCGGCTGGTGGAGGAAATCATCCATGTTGTGCTGGGCGCCTCACCCCTACACCAGCAGGTCAAAGTGCAGGTGCGCTCTGAAGCCACACCTCCCGACGCCGAAACGCTCTTCATCTCCCCGCAACAGGCCACGGGACTGGCGATTATTATCAACGAACTGACCACGAACAGCATCAAACACGCCTTCGCCGCGCAGGAGGAAGGACGCATCACGGTGCACATCCGCAGCAAGAAACAAAACGGCAGCCGGCAGGTGCGCCTGGAATATCGCGACACTGGCCCCGGCTGGCCCGCAGACGTGCTCAACGGCACACGCTCCAGCATCGGCCTGCGCTTGATTCGCATGACGGTCATCAGCCCTTTACGGGGACAAGTGGAGCTGTACAATGATTCAGGCGCAGCAGCTGCCATCACCTTCGAGCTCCTGCCGGCAGCAGAAAAAGCGCCGTTGTCCAGATAAGAGGAGTTCCCGTATGACCAGCGAGACCGCCATCAAAGCCCTGGTGGTAGATGATGAAGTGATTCCCAACAGCCTGGTGCAGCTGCAATTGGAGCAACTTGGCTACACGGTAATCGGCAACGCCTACGATGGACCGGAAGCCGTGCGGCTCACCCAAGAGCTACGTCCCGACGTTGTGGTGATGGATTTGCGGATGATGGATCCCGCGACCGGGAAAGACGATCACACCGCCGGGTTGAAAGCGGCCGCAGCAATTCAACAGGTCTGCCCCACCCCCGTCGTTGTCGTCACCGCCTACGAATCCCCAGAACTCGTCCAGCAAGCAAGTTCTATTGGTGTGGGAGCCTATCTGGTCAAGCCGACCCGCGAGAGAGACCTCGAACGGGCGATCACCATCGCGCTGGCGCGTTTTCGGGATTTCATGGAGCTGCAACGCCTGCATACCGAGCTGGAGCTCTACAATGCGGAGCTGGATGCGTTTGCCGGCACGGTCGCCCAGGGGCTGAAAGCACCGCTCAAGAAGATCATCGCCTACATCGAGACTCTGCTTCGGGAGCCGCAGGCAGACTCAGATCAGACCGTCGCAGAACAGATACGGGTGATTAACCGCGAAAGTTACACCATCCTGAACATCAGCAAAGAGCTGCTCCTGCGAGCCCGGTTACGGCAAACAGGCAACATTGAAGTCCAGCCGCTGGACATGGCGGAAATCGTCAAGAGTGCCCTTCGACGGCTGCAAGGGCTGCGCGACTGGCAGGAAATCGAGGTGAGCCTCCCCGGCAGCTGGCCGACCGCCGAAGGATACGAGCCGTGGGTAGAGGAAATCTGGGTGAGCCTGCTCAGCAACGCCGTCAGCCATGGCTTGCCGGAGCAACCGCCTTTCCGCATTGAAATCGGCGCGGAAACGCTTCCGCAGAACATGATCCGCTTTTGGGTGCGCGACTTCGGCCCCGGCGTGCCGGAGGAGCGCCAGCGACAACTGTTCACGCCACTCACGCCCCTCTCGATGGCGCAGGGAACGGGAGTGGGGCTAGACCTGGTGCAGTATCTGGTAGAGCGCATGGGAGGCGTGGTCGGCGTCATCAGCCCCGTGCCGGCGTCTGACCCGACGGCCGCCTGCGGCAGCCTGTTCTTCTTCACCCTTCCAGAGTCCGCCAATGCTTATCCTCCCTACCGCAATAACGTGTGAAAATGTGAACGTGCCCAGGTGTGAAGGTGGAAACGTAAGTGATTCGCTGATTCGTGAAATTCGGGTTCATTCGGGGCCATTTTTGCAGGAGACGCCAGGTGCTGGCGCACATCATCCAAGGCTGAAAATGTGCGGTAACTGTTCAGCCCGGCGCCAGGTAGCCAGACGGCGATGAATGAACCTTTGTGGCCTGTAGCTTTTGCCCCACCCCCTGCCCCCTCCCCAACGGCGCATACGCCGTTGGGG
>JAAZNO010000218.1 GCA_012798275.1 Chloroflexota bacterium | reverse complement strand
CGCGGGGATGTTCTGTCGCTCGGCGCCCACCAGCAGCCGATCCAGCATCCGCAGATGGGGGTCAGGTTGCGCACACGCCAGGACAAACACGACTTGATCGGGGTTGGCGATGAGGATTTGCTCTTTCTCGCGCAGATAGCCCTGCCGATCCCAGCGTCGGGTGCCGCGCCCGGAAGCGAGGGGCTTGAGGCGGCTAAGCGCGCGGTCGCGGGGCAGCACCTCAGTGATGCTGAAGCCTCCTTCGGGGCAGGGCTCCCAGCGCACGCGATCGCCGACGGCGACGATTGTGCTATCCTGCTGCTTGTGTTTGAGTCTGCCGCGCACGCGCGCAACGATCATGTTGCCGTCGGCCGTCCGCAGCGTGTAAAAGCCGCTCTGCGCCTTGATCACTTGCGCTTCCTGGTTGGATGAGTCCATGGCCCCTTTCTGAGCTGTCTGGCTGAGCAGGTGCCGCCCCGGGATGAATGGGGGCTGCTGCCTTTATCTCCTGACCCATGCACACAATGACGCCTGATTGCCCCTCAGTTTACCATACTGCCTCACGGAAGCAAGGGAGGGAGATAAGAAATGGAGACAAGGGAGGGGGAGGTTTGATCAGCACAAGGTTGACTTAGTGACCGCTTACGGTATAATGTCGTGGCTCTGGAGGCATAAAACCGCAGCGGGCGACCGCGCGGTTTTGTGTGTGTGAACAAGGTTCACGCACTTCGAAAAGATCCGGGCTTGAATTTTCGAGAAATACAAGGGTAAGGAGAGCATGAAGCATGGCGACGAAACGCACTTATCAACCCAAGAAGCGCAAAAGGATGCGCACGCACGGTTTCCGGGCGCGCATGGCCACTCAAGACGGGCGCAACGTTCTCAAGCGACGGCGCCTGCGCGGCCGCAAGCGCCTGGTGTCCGTGAGCCTCGGCGGCGCGAAGCGCATCAACTGGAAGGAAAGCGCTCAGCGTCCACGCCGGGCGTGAGGGCGCCGGCTACGATTGCATTGGGAGGGTATTCCTGGCACAAGGGAATGCGCCTGCGGCGCCCAGAGGATTTTCGCCATGTGTGGAATCACGGGCAGTCATGGGTGCATCCCTTGTTTGTGGTATGGTGCGTTCGCAACGATTTGTCGAGCTCCAGAATTGGCATAACGGCCAGCCGGAAGGTGGGCGGCGCAGTGCAACGCAATCGGGCGCGACGCTTGTTGCGCGAGGCGGCACGCCATCTTTATCCGCATCTAGCTCCTGGCTGGGATCTGGTGTTGGTCGCCCGCGCTACGTTGAGCACTTCCAGTGAGCCGCAGGTTGAAGCAGCGCTGCTGTCGCTATTGCAGCGTTCGGGATTGTGGCAGGATTGAGCGACGGTTATGCAGGCAATCGTATTAGCACTCATTCGCTTTTACCAACGGGCGATTTCTCCAGGTTTACCTCCCTCATGTCGTTTTACCCCCACTTGTTCACAGTACAGCTATGAGGCGATCAGTCGCTATGGCGTGTGGCGCGGCGGATGGCTGGCAGTGCGTCGGATCCTGCGTTGCCATCCTTTTCACCCGGGGGGCTATGATCCCGTCCCGTAATTTGGAGGATGCATGAAACGCTGGTGGGTCCTTTTGGGACTGAGTCTGATATTGTTGGCACTTTCCGGTTGCGTTGGCGGGCGGCAGGAAAGCTGGGCAGGCGCGGTAGTGGCCGACGGCGTGCTTTACATCGCCGATATGGACCACGTCCGCGCGCTGGATGCGGCGACAGGAGAGGAATTGTGGGCCTGGATGCCCGGCACGCGCGCTAACGCGGCGGCGACGGGCTTCTATGCCCGGCCGGCCTATGATGCGGAGCGCAAGTTGTTGCTGGTAGCGACGCTGCACGGTCAGGAAGTCTACGCTTTGCAACTGACCGATAACACCCGTGCGGTCCCCGGCGTCGCCTGGGTCTATCCGCGCGAGAAGGGGAGCACGATCCCCCTCATCGGCCCCTTGCTGCAGGCGCTGGGAGCCCTGCCTGAAGCCGAGGGCGCCAAGGGACAATATGTCGCGGGCGGCGCTATTGGCGGCGATTTGTTCGTCATTGGCAATGGCGACGGCAGCGTTTACGCGCTGCGGCTGGCAGATGGCACGTTGGCGTGGCGTTTTGTCACGCAGGAGCGCGTCTGGACGACGCCCCTGATTGTGGAGGATACTGTCTATGTTGCTTCCATGGATCATGGGGTGTACGCTCTTGCTCTCGCGGACGGGGCGCTCAAGTGGAAGTTCGAGGGGCGCGGTGCTTTCGGTGGGGCGCCGGTGTTGGTAGACGGCGGCTT
>JAAZNO010000217.1 GCA_012798275.1 Chloroflexota bacterium | reverse complement strand
CCAGGGTAATGCCGACCTGCGCCAGTTGTTCGCGCAGGCGTTGCACGAACTCCTCCGCAATCTCGACGCGGGCCGTCCCCGATTCATGGAGCTCATCACAGCGGCGAGCGAGGATCACCTCGCGGAGGATGGGCGGCGCCAACATCTGCGCCAGCGAATCCCAGGAGATGGGCTCGAGCTTTTCCTCGGCCAGATTCTCCTGGCGCGTGAAATGATGCTGCAGGAAGGCGTTGTCGCAAACGGCGCGCAAGACGGCGTCCTCTGCATACGGATAGGAGGCGCCCAGCTGCAGCGGTTGCTGTCCCATGGCAATGCGCTGCGGCATGAAGACCAGCGTGTGAGTGACGATGCCATCGGCGGTCTCGGCCTCGATGGTGGCGTTGCGCAGCTGCGGGCGCAAGTCCACGGCGGCGAATACTTGCTCAAACGGTCGGGTGAAGTTCAGCCCCGGCGGAGCGACCCGGTACTGCAGGCTATCCCACAACACCGCCGCATGGGCAGCGTCGTTGAGGATGATCCCCGGCCCGGAAAAGAAGCGGCGATACGGATCGCCGGCCACGCGCGGTTGAGGCAGCGTTTCCTCGTGACGGTCGCGCGTGTGCCAGTCCTCAATCACATAGAAGGGAAAATTGGTGCCCAGCGCGAAAGTGAGCAGACTGCGCCAGGCCTGCCAGTGGTCCTGCGCGGTCTCTATCGGCAACAACAGCCCGCTATACACGTAGAGCAGCCAGCAAAATGCCAGGACGGCGGGCAGCAAAATGAGCCAGACCCCCAGCCGTCCGATCACAAAAGCCAGCAGCACGGTCAGCCCGTAGAACGCCGTCCAACTCCAGGCCAGCGGCGAGATGCTGCGAGCGCGTCCCCGCCACCCGATGTAGCTCACCCCCAGCAGTCCCAGCAGCCAGACCCCCACCCCAAGGACCAACACATCCAGGCCTACCAGCGGAATCCGCCCGGCAATGGCCGCCAGGCACAACGCTCCCCCCATCATGCCGCCCAACGCGAGCAGCGCCGAGGCCATCGAGGGCAACCCGCCCAGGAGATATCCCAGCGCCCCGACCACCAGCGTCAGCCATACTCCCACTTCCAGGGTCAAGACGATGCCGCCCAGGCAATCCCTCTCGTAACGTAAGGCGAAGGGGTCCAGTTGCTGTAAGGGCAGGGCCTCATGCCCGACGAGGTACCAGAACAAGCCCGTGAGCGCGAGAGTAGAAAAAATGAGGAGCACGAAGCCCGGCAGTTCTTTGGACAGGCGCGAGGTTGCCCCCCGCGCACGCCACATCCCCCGTCCTACCGGCAGCGCCACTACACAGACAAGGAGAGCTTCGACGAGCAACATCGTCCCCATATGACACCTGCCTCTGTGAAGTTGACACCGACTACAATGAATGCAGGTCCGCCCTGCGCCACAGGGCCGGGAATAAAATTCCCAGCAAGTGTAGCGGCAGGAAAGCGCTCATGACTGATTATAGAACGACCTGAGAAAAAACACAAAAATAAGGCAGCCCGCTCGCTCAAAAAAAGCGCCCCTTCCAGGGTGCCAACCCGTGGAAGGGGCGCTCTCAACGCCACACAAAAACCTAATCCAACACCTTGCCGTGATGCCTGAGCGCTGCCTGCGCTGCAGCCAACCGCGCAACCGGCACCCGGAAGGGACTGCAGGAGACGTAGTTCAGGCCCGCCAGGTAGCAGAACTCCACCGACTGGGGATCCCCGCCGTGCTCACCGCAGATGCCCACCTCCAGCTGGGGGCGCGTCTGGCGACCCTTGCGCACGCCCATCCGCAGCAGCGCGCCCACACCCTCAGCATCGAGCGTCTGGAAGGGGTTCAGGGGCAGGATACCCTGCTCCACATACTCGACCAGGAAGCGCCGCTCGGCGTCGTCGCGGCTGTAACCGAAGGTCATCTGGGTCAGGTCGTTGGTGCCGAAGGAGAAGAACTCCGCCAGCCCGGCGATCTCGTCGGCGGTCACGGCCGCGCGCGGGATCTCGATCATCGTGCCGAACTTGTAGGAAATCTCGCGCCCCTTTTCCGTCATCACTTCCCTGGCGACCTTTTCCAGTTCGGCCTGCGTCAGTTTGAGCTCATTGACGTGCCCGGTCAGCGGGATCATGACCTCCGGGTGCACGACGTGCCCCGCCGCTGCCGCATCACAGGCCGCCTCGAAGATCGCGCGCACCTGCATCTTCATGATGTCCGGGAAGATGATGCCCAGGCGAATACCGCGCAGGCCCATCATCGGGTTGGATTCGTGCATCCGCTCCACGGCCTTGAGCAACACCTCGGCCTTTTCGAGCTCGGGGCCGGTTTCGCCGCGCACGCGCATCTCGGTAACTTTGACCAGCAGCTCGTCGTGTCCGGGCAGGAACTCGTGCAGGGGCGGATCAATCAGGCGGATGATCACGGGTAGGCCGTCCATTGCCTCGAAGAGCCCGTAGAAGTCGCCCCGCTGATAGGGCAGCAGGAAGTCCAGGGCCTCGCGATAGACCTTGACCGCGGGCGATGCTTCCACCGCGCGGCGCGCCACCTCCAGCTCTTGCATGATCTCGGCGCGGCGTTCTTCTTTGATCGCCTGCCCCTCTTCCTTGCCGGTCGCCAGGACACGCTCGTAACGGGTGACGACATTGAACAGCTTCTGCGCTTCCTCAGCGTTGAGGATCATGTCCTGGACGTGCGGCAAGCGCTCCTGCTCGAAGAACATGTGCTCGGTGCGGCAAAGGCCGATGCCCTTGGCGCCGTATTCGCGAGCGCGCCGGGCGTCCTTGGGATAGTCGGCATTGGTCCACACCTGCAACCCGCGGGTCGGGAAGCTCTGCAGCCCCTCTTCCCACTGGCGCGCGGCGGGACTCGCCGAGATCTCATCCGCCCAGCCCAACAGCGTGGCGAGCTCCACTTCCTTCTGGAAGTCCGGCGTCACCGTCGGCAGAACGCCCTCGTACACCTCACCCGTCGCGCCGTCGAGGGACACCACATCGCCCTCCTTGAGGGTGCGACCGCTCACCGTCACCTGACGCAAGTCCTGATCAATGCTCAGGGCCGCCGCGCCGACCACGGCGGGGATACCAAACTGCCGGGCCACAACAGCAGCGTGCGCCGTCGCCCCACCACGACTGGTGAGAATCCCCTTTGAGGCCACCATGCCGTGCACGTCATCGGGCTTGGTCTCCGCGCGGATCATGATGACCGCTTCGCCCGCCTTGCCCCACGCCTCGGCCGTATTGGCATCGAAGGCCAGCTTGCCCACCGCCGCACCCGGCGAAGCATTCACGCCCTCCGCCAGCAGGCGCCCGGAAGCTTTGGCCGCGGCCACCTCTTTCTCATCAAACTGCGGATGCAGAAAGAAGTCCACGTCCTTGGGGGTCACGCGCATCACGGCCTCTTCCCTGGTGATAAGTTCCTCGGCGACCATGTCCACCGCGATCTTCACGGCAGCGCGCGCGGTGCGCTTGCCGGTGCGCGTCTGCAGCATCCAGAGCTTGCCACGCTCGATGGTGAACTCGGTGTCCTGCATGTCCTTGTAGTGCAATTCCAGTTTCGTGCCGATTTCGCGCAGCTGCTCCGCAATCTCCGGCATGTCCTCGCCCAGATCGGCGACCCGCTTAGTGTTGCGGATTCCCGCCACCACGTCCTCGCCCTGCGCGTTGAGCAGATAATCGCCGTAGAAAATGCGCTCCCCCGTTGCGGGGTCGCGCGTGAAGGCCACACCCGTGCCGCTGTCCCAGCCCATGTTGCCGAAGACCATGGTCTGCACGTTCACTGCCGTGCCCAGGTCATCGGGGATGTGCTCCACGCGGCGATAATCCACCGCGCGCTTGCCCATCCAGGAATTGAAGACCGCCTGCACCGCGATCCGCAGTTGCTCCAGGGGGTCCTGGGGGAACTCGCGCCCCAGCTCCCGGACGTAGACCTGCTTGTAACGCGTTACCAGTTCTTTGAGGTCATCCGCCGTCAAATCCGTGTCGTCTTTGACGCCGAGTTCGGCCTTGAGGGCCCCCATCTCCTCATCGAAAGCCTCGTCGGAAATGCCCATGGCGGTGTGCCCAAACATGGAGAGCAAGCGACGATAGCTGTCCCACACGAAGCGTTCATTCTTCGTCAACGCAATCAGGCCGGGGACGACCTTGTCGTTCAAGCCCACATTGAGGATGGTGTCCATCATGCCGGGCATGGAGAACTTGGCGCCGGAGCGCACGGAAACCAGCAGCGGGTTTTTCGGATCGCCAAACTTCTTACCGGTCTGACGCTCCACCTCGGCCAACGCCGCCAACACTTGCTCCCACAATCCCTCAGGAAACTTATTGCCGTCCTGGATGTAGGCCATGCAGGCCTTGGTAGTGATCGTAAAACCAGGAGGCACTGGCAAGCCCACCCGTGTCATTTCGGCCAGGCCCGCGCCCTTGCCGCCCAACATCCCGCGGACGCCGTCCCAGCTGCCCGTTTCACGCTCAACTTGCTCAACTTCGCCAAAAAGATAAACCCATTTGTTACTCATCGTTTCCTCCTGCAATTCATATGATGACACAGATCTGCCCTTTAGTATACCACAGCTCACCTAACGCTCGCTACCTTCGCTCTGCCCGCCGAGCTCATTGACCACCACCCGGCGTTGCAGCACGTACCACTCGGCGATATTGCGGAAGCGGTCCCCCGTACGCGTCAGGGGGGGCAATTGGACCCCCTGCACGCGCACATCCACGGCGTAGTTGAAGACCGGGACGTACAAGGGGATCGCCGGCACTTCACGCATGAAAAGCTGCTGATACTCGCGGTACAACGCCAAGCGTTGCTGCCGGTCCACCGTCAGACGCGCCTGCTCAATCACCTCGCTGATGCGCCGATGCCGGAATCCCGTGTAATTTTGTCCCACCAGCGCCTGCGTCTCATGCCAGAACGGATAAGGGTCGGGATCCCCCGCCGCCATGATGTGCACCAGAGCCGCGTCGTAGCTCCGTCCTTCCAACACCGCCCCGAGCGCCAGGGGCGGCACGGCCCGCACCGTCACCGAGATTCCCAACGCACTCCACTGCTCTGCGATCGCCTCACCCAAAGCCACATCGGTCGGCTCATCCGCCACAGTGAGCTCGAAGCGGAACGGCACGCCCGCGGCATTCCGCAACGTGTCCGTGACCGTGAGGCGCGTCCAACCTTCCGCACGCAGCAGCGCCGCGGCCTGCCCCGGATTGTAGGGGTAGACTGGCACGTCTTCCGTGGTGTACGCCCACGTCCCCGGCAGCATGGGAGTCTCAGGGATGAGCGCCTGCCCCAACAGGATGTTGTCCACCACGGCCTGCCGATCAAGGCCATACAGCAACGCCTGTCGCACCGGCGTGGAGTTGAAGGGCACCGTCCCCGAGATCAGCTCGTTGAAGTAGATCATGGTCAGCTCCGCTACCGGCGCCGTGTACAGGTTGAAGTTCTCATCCTGCCACACTGCCGGCAACAGTGAGGCGGGCACCCCCGCAATGCCTTCCACGAGGCCTTCTTTGTAGGCCTCGAAGGCAGCGCGCGCCGTAGGATAGAAGCGGAGCACCAGGTTTTCGAGATAGGCGGTTTCACCGTAATAGCGCTGGAAGCGCTTGAGCGTCACCGCCGTGATCTGTCCGTCCTGCACCTCCACTTCCGAGAGGCGAAAGGGTCCCGTCCCGACTGGCTGACGATTGAAATCCAACGTCGCCAGGGACGCCGCAGAAATGCCCTGGAGGTGATGGGCCGGCAACAGCCCGAAGGTCGTGTAATCCAGGAAAGGCGCATACGGCTCGGCCAGCACAAAACGCACCACCAAATCGCTGACCCGCTCGACGCGGACGCTCTGCCACAAGGCGCCGATGTCGGGAGGGCCGGGATAGTCCGGATCCTGCAGCAGCCCCACTGTAAAAATCACATCGTCAGCGGAGACGGGCATCCCGTCGTGCCAGAGCGCGCGGGGATTGAGGTGGAAGGTGTACGTGATGCCGCCCGGCTCGATCTCCCAGCCCAACGCCAGGTCGGGCACGACCTCACCCGTCATCGTCAAGCGCGTCAAGCCGCTGTAGACGAGGGAGGTGACGTCGCTATCGGCGTCGTTGTAAAAACTGAGGAGGGGATTGAGCGATTGCGGGAAACCGCTGACGCTCTCCACGTAGGTTCCGCCGGGCGCAGGTCGAAATTCGGTGGTATAAGTCGAGGCAAAGTACACCAACATGCCGGCGGTCAGAAGAAAGCCGACGCCCACCAGGAGCACCTGTAAACCAATTTTGCGGAACATAAAGCGCTATCGAGATCCTTTTCAACCCGTACCGAGGCGCCTATTCAGCATTCAGCCATCAGCAGCGAGGACTCTGCGCCCCAAAAGGCGGTTTCCAACTATGCTGACGGCTGAATGACGCTGCGTGCATCGCGCACGCGAGCAGCCTCGGAATGGCGCCGGGGGTTAACTCGCCAGGAGGACGTTGATCATCGCCACGACGAAGAACAACACGGAGGTTCCCACCGTCAGGCGGAAAATCAACAGTTCGGCGCCACGGCGCTTGCGAATCATTCCCGACTGTGTGCCGCCGAACACGCCACCCAGGCCACTGCTTTGCACTTCAAAAAGAATCAGCACGACCAGCACAACCGACAGGATGATCTGCACAATGTTCAAATAGACCTGCATGTTCCCTTATCCTCCACAAGCCAGATGCGGCGCTATTATAACACGGCCCAGGAAATTGACAACGCCCCTACATGCGTTCCGGCGCGGCCATGCCCATGAGATGCAGTACCCGCGCCAGGACCGTCTGCGCAGCGCGCGCCAACATCAAGCGCGCCTGGGTCAGCGGCAAGGCCTCGGGATCCACGACCCGGCAATCGCGGTAGAAGGCATGGAACAACGCCGCGAGCTCGGTCGCGTAGAGGGTCAGGTGATGCGGCGCGAGCGCGGTCGCCGCCAGGGCGATGATCTCCGGCAACGCCAGCATCTTGCGGATGAGCGCCAGCTCGCTCGGATGCGTGAGCAACGTCAGGTCGCCGGGGGCGTCGAGCGCCAGCCCCAGCTCCGTAGCCTTGCGCAACACCCCCGCGATGCGCGTGTGCGCATACTGCACGTAGTACACCGGGTTCCGGTCCGATTGTTCTATCGCCAGATCGAGGTCAAAATCGAGGGTGACGTCCACCGTGCGGGTCAACATCATGAAGCGGATGGGATCCGGCCCGACCTCGTCTACCAGCTCACGCAGGGTGACGAACTCGCCAGAGCTCTTGGACATCCGCACCTCCACCCCGCCGCGCAGCAACGTCACCATCTGGTAAAGGATGATGTTCACCCGCGAAGGGTCGAGCCCCTGAGCCTGGGTCACTGCCAGCAAGCGGGGCACGTCGCCGTGATGATCCGCGCCCCACACGTAAATCGCGCGATCGAAGCCCCGCAGGACGAGCTTGTCCCACACGTAGACCGCGTCGGAGGCCAGGTAAGTCGGGCGGTCTTCGGGATTGGGGACGACGCGCGGCGAGCGGATGAGGACGGCGTCCTTGTCCAGATCGGGGTGCGTGAACCAGAGCGCCTCATCCCGCTCAACGATGTAACCGCCCTCGCGCAACGCCGCCAGCCGCTGCTCGAAAAGGCTCGGCTGCCCCTCAGGCCCCGGCGCATAGAAATCGCGCTCGTGACGCCAGGTGTCGAAATGGACGCGCAAGCGCGCCAGGTCCTCGGCCACCGTCTGCAGCACCTGCTCGATGGCCCAGCGCATGATCTCACGCAGCGCCGCCTCCCGCTCCAGCTCCAGGTAACGCCGGCCGGCGCTCGCTGCCAGCGTCTCCGCCAGCGCGCCGATGTAGGCCCCCGGATAGGTCTCCTCGTCGAGCATGACCGGCGCGCCGAGCCGGGCGGCGTATTGGTTGAACACACTCACCGCCAGCTTGCGCGCCTTGGAACCGGCGTCGTTGACGTAATACTCGCGCTCGACCTGATAGCCGGCGGCCTCCAGCACCGCGGCGACGGTATCGCCGATGACGGCGTTCCGCGCCGAGCCGATCGTGATGGGACCGGTAGGATTGGCGCTGACAAACTCCACCTGCACCCGTTGCCCCTCTCCCAGGGCAATATTGCCCCAACGTTCGCCCGCCTCCAGGATCGCCGCGACCTGCTGCGCCAACCAGGGCTCGCTCAGCGTGAAGTTGAGGTAGCCCGGCGCGACCGCTTCCACGCCGCCGATAAAGTCGGTCGGCGGCAGGTGCGAGATGAGGGCCTGCGCGATCTGCAAGGGTGCCCGACGCACGACCCGCGCCAGCCCCAGGCAGACCGGCGAAGCATAATCGCCATGGGCGGCATGACGCGCCGGTTCCACCGGCACCGCCGCAGGGATTTCGAAGGGCGGCAGATCTCCTGCTGCCTGCGCAGCTTCCAACGCCGCGCGCACCGCGGCGGCAAGGCGATCACGAAGGGGCAAAAAGGTCATGCAAAGGCTCCTCGGAAAATAGAGATCAGCGGTCAGCAGTCAGCGAAAAAGCGAATCAGCGAAAAAATCACTTACGTGACAAAGGTACCGCCACTGACTGAAAAACGCAATATTTCTTGGTGATTACTGAAGATTGAGAATCAACTTTTACCCCCTATCCCCTGGCCCCTTTCCCCCGCGCTTTACGCGGGGGAAAGGGGAACTTTTTTTGTGGGGGCTTGCAGGCGGGCTACACCCGCCTGCAAGCCCCCCTATTTTTTTGCCGGGGGCAGGAGGAGGGGCAAAAGCTACAGTTCACAAAGGTTCATCCATTGCCATCGAGCTACCTGACGCCAGGCTAAACAATGACCGCACCTTACATTTTCATCCGCCGTAATGTGCCGCAATGTCAACTCCTTCAAAAATGGCCCCGAATGAACACGAATTTCACGAATCAGAAATTGAAATTCCTGGTCCCCCAGGGCTGATACGTCAGGTTCGCTGAAGCGAACTCCCCCAACAACGCGCTTCAGCGCGGTTGGCTCATGTCGGGCTGGAGATGGAATCCCCAGCTCACCGCAGGGCCAGGATGGCCTCAATGGCCTCCTGCAGCACAGGCAGCTCTGACGAACGCAACACGTAGCCATATTCGCCAATCGCGGGCGCCAACACCGGACTGATCGGCTCATGCTGCACGATGAGCGAGCCGTAGCGCTGCAACACGGCGTCGAAATCCAGCCGATAGGGACGCCGCCACTTGCGCCCGATATAAGCGCAATGGTAAGGGCGGGAATAGGACATGGAGAATTTCCCGAAGAGCACCATTTCCGCCCATCCCTGATACACATCAATGTCATTGGCGTAGTTAAACATGTCCAGCGTCAACCCGCCGGGGGGGCGCATGTTGATTTCCAGCAACAACAGGCGCTCCGGTGTGCGAAAGAACTCGATGTGGAAGAACCGCTCGCGCACGTCGAAAGCGCGCAACGCGCGCATACCGGCGGCATACAGGTCTTCAGGAATCTCGCGCAGGGAATAATAATACATGTCGAGATCCTCGTTGACCACGTCCATGATGCCACGGTTGAAATGATGCGCCGTGAAAAACACCGCCTCGCCTTCCTGGTCGGCCAGCCCGTCGAAGGAGTACAGCTCTCCCTGGACGAATTCCTCCAGGAAATAGGCGACCGGGGGCTTGATCTCGAAGAAACGCTGCAATTCGGCGTCGTTGTTGACCTTGAACGTGTTCGCCGCGCCGACACCGACATCAGGCTTGGCGATGAGAGGATATCCCACTTCAGCGGCGAAGTCCTGGGCCATCCTCAGCGTGCGCACCAGCTTGCCGCGCGCCGCATCCCCGCCGGCCCGCTGATACACCCGCTTCATCCGCGACTTGCGCTTGAGGACATCCAGGTGCACGGGACGAGGGCCGGGGATGTTGAAGTCCTCACGCAGGCGAGCGTCCGTCTCCAGCCAGTACTCATTGTGGGATTCAAGGCGCTCCAGTTTGCCATAGCGGTGCGTGAGATAGCCGCAGGCGCGGACAAGCTGCTCGTAATTGCTGAGGTTGTCCACCTTGTAGTATTCGGTCAGGGCGGCCCGCAGTTCCGGGCGCAACTCATGATAAGGCGCATCCCCCAGTCCCAGAACATTCGCCTCCAGACGGCGTAAGGCGGTCGCAAAATGGTAATAATTCGGCGGGAAGTTTGGCGACACCAACACAATATTCATCTTTGGCCTCCCCACAAGCCCTCAGTAAAAGTGAATTCTCAACAAGGGGGCGCAGCATTTCCCCAGGAAACCTGCGCCCCCTCACGACCTGCTATAGAATGTTTAAGCGCGGCCGGCGCTCTTGAAAATCTCAATCTTGTGCTCGACCACCGCTTGCATCGCCTCAATGGCCGGCTTGAAGATCTTGCGCGGGTCAATCTCATCGGGATGCGCATCCATGTACGCCTTTATCGTCGTGACGAACGCATACCGCACCTCGGTATCAATGTTGATCTTGCAGATGCCGCGCTCCACGGCCATGGTGATCTGATAATCAGGGATGCCAGAAGCGCCATGCAGCACCAACGGCACCGGCACGAGGCTGCGGATCGCCTCCAGACGCTTGAAATCGAGCTGCGGCTCGCCCTGGTAAAAGCCGTGGGCGTTGCCGATAGCCACCGCCAGAAAATCGAAACCGGCGTCCTGGGTGAAGCGGACACACTCCTGCGGATCGCTCATCAACGCCTCGCGCTCGGAAACCACCACATGCTCCTCAGCGCCGCCGATCTTGCCGATCTCCGCCTCGACCGGCACGCCGATGGCGTGACAGGCCTCCACGACTTTCCGCACCTCGGCGACGTTCTCCTCATAGGGAAGCTTGGAGGCATCGCGCATGATGGAAGTGAAACCGGTGCGCAGAGCCAGCATTACTGTGGCGAAATCCGGACCGTGATCCAGGTGAATCGCTACAGGAACCTTCGCCTTTTCCGCCGCCTGCTTGACGATCAGCGGCAGAAAATCGGGGCCAGCATATTTCAACGCCCCGGCAGAAATCTGCACCAACACGGGAGCCTTCTTCGCCTCCGCCGCGCGGATAATTGCGTGGGTAATTTCCAGATTGTT
>JAAZNO010000216.1 GCA_012798275.1 Chloroflexota bacterium | reverse complement strand
GAGTTGCGCAAGGCATTCCCTCCCCCTCATGGATTCCTGGTAAACACGATGAACGCCATGGATTTGCTGCAGAAAGGCTGGAAATCGAGGGTGATCTCCTGGGAGACGCGCACCCCGGTCTCACGGTCGTGCAGCTGCACCTTGAATTCCCCCGTCTCCGCAATCGGGTGGTCGTTGAGGAACAGCTCCCAACCGGATTCGCCGTACATCGTCGCATCGCCGGAATGCACCGCGATGTCCAAACCGCCGCCCCAGACTCGCACCGCGTACCCGGTAAGCGGCTTGCCGTCCTGATCGTTCACCAACCCCGCCACACCCGCCCAATTACAGCCGTAATACGGCGTCTGATATTCGATGGAGTAGCTGAACGGATAGGGCGCACGGGTTGGGCGCGGGGTGAAGGTGGCCGTCGGGCGCGGCGTAGGAGTGGGACGTGGCGTTGGTGTGAGGGTTGGCGTTGACGTGAGGGTCGGCGGGGGCGTCGGGGTGACCGTCGGCGTGCTGGTCGGCGTCCACGTCGGGGGGGCCGCAACGCCTTCCGACGTGGGGGTAGCGCTGGGAAGAAGCAACAACGCGACGCGCGTCGCCGGCGGGAAGGGATTGAGCGGCGTGTAGGGATTGAGGAGGATCAGCACATAGTAGCCGAGCACCACGACCGTCAGCCCCAACATCACCACAGTCAGCGCATTGAACAACCGCGCGTGACGTCGCATCCTGCCTCCTGTTGCGGAATGAAGAGTACGGAATGAAGATTACGGAAATGAAGATTACGGAACGAAAATTTGAATGTCAGCCTGTTGACGCAGGCCGTCCAACCACTCACGCACGGCCCGGTCGCGCAGCAGGCGCAAATTTTCCGCCGAGATTTCCTGATCGGGCACCCGATCCACGACCTGCACAATGTGATAGCCCAAAGCGCTGTGAATCACGCCGCTGATCTGGCCCGGCTGCAGCGCAAAGGCCGCCTCCTCCACCTCCGGGGATGTGAGGATGCCGCGAGGCACGTAGCCCAGGTCGCCGCCGCGATCGCGCGTGTACGTGTCCTGCGAGTAGCGCTGCGCCAGCGCCGCGAAATCCGAGCCCGCTTGCAGCTGCGCCAACACCCGCTCGGCCTCCTCCTGCGTGGAAAGCAGAATATGGCGCGCGTTGATGTGTTCGGCGTGCGTCGGGATGGCGGCGATGACGCGCTCGACCATCCGCGAGGCCACCATCTCCCGCCGCAGCTCCTGGCGCATCTGTTCGAGGGTCAGCCCTTCCCGCGCCAGGCGCTCCTCCAACGCCGCCTGGCCGATGTCGTTGACGAGGCCGGTGATCGCCGCCTCGACTTCCTCGTCCGAGACGGTGACGCCCTCACGCGCGGCGGCCTGATTGATCAACAGCAGCTCGATGCGCATATCGAGAACCCAGCTACGGGCCTCGGCAAGCGCTTCCTGCCCCGCCGTTGAGGAGAAATCCTGCCCCTCGGCGCTCATCGTGGCCTCATAGCTGGCGACCTGCCGCTCGAACTCGGCCATGGTGATCGGTTCCCCGTTGACCAGCGCCGCCAGCGGCTCCGGCGTCGGCGTGAATTCCGGCGTGCCGGTCTCCGTCGCGGAAGGTGGAGTCGCGCTCACCGGCGTCTCCGTCGCCCGCGTGGGAGGCGGCGGCACGGTCAGCGTCGCGGACCCACATCCCGCCAGAAGCGCGCTCACCGCCAGTGCACAGCTCAACATCAATCCCATTCGTCTAAACAAAGGCCCTCTCCTTATGTGAACACAATTCCTGCATGGCCTGATTATAGCCTCACAGCAAGATTGTGCAATTCCCACTTTGAGCCGCCGGCGCCGTTTGGCAAGCGCGGTGTTTGTGAGAAAATGGAAGCGCACCGCGCTCCAGGTCGAGGCGCGACCAGGGTGCCGCAAGGCCCAGCGCGCCGGCTTTGAGGACAGGCACAAATTTCGGAGTGGATTCAGGCAGATGCAAAGCGCTCAACTGCGGGGCAAAAAACCATCGCTGGAACACGAATCCCGCTTCTGGGAACGGGGCTACCGGGCCGTCGCCGGCCTCGACGAAGCAGGACGCGGCGCGTGGGCGGGACCGGTCTACGCCGGCGCGGTGATTCTCGCGCCGCAGCTGCCGGCGCCGCCGCAGCTATCCGCCGTGCGCGATTCCAAACAGCTCTCGCCGGCGCAGCGCGAGGCGGCCTTCGCCGCGATCCAGACGACGGCTCTGGCCTGGGCGGCGGGGTGGGCCTCAGCGGTGGAGATTGACGCACTGGGCATCGTGCCGGCGACGCGGCTGGCGATGACCCGCGCGTTGGTGGCGCTGCCTCTCCTGCCGGACGCGCTGCTCATTGATGCACTGCGCCTGCCCGAAATTCCCCTGCCTCAACAGAGCTTCCCCTTCGCGGATGCGCTCGCCTTGACCGTCGCGGCGGCGAGCATCGTCGCCAAGGTCAGCCGGGACCGGTGGATGCGCGAACGCGCGGAGGTGGACTTCGGCGGCTATGGCTTCGCCCAGCACAAGGGCTACGGCACGCGCCAGCATCAGGCAGCCCTCGCCGCGCGGGGACCGTGCGCCCTCCATCGGCGCTCCTTCGCGCCGATCGCGACGTTGGGAGACAAGGAGCGCGGCGAAGTGACGCGATGAAGATCGTGATGATCGGCCCCTTCGGTCTGCGTCCGCGCGGGACCATGAGCGTGCGCGCTCTGCCGCTGGCGGAGGCACTCGCCGCGCGTGGACATGCCGTAACGCTGCTCCTGCCCCCCTGGCAAAACCCCGAAGACGCCGGCCG
>JAAZNO010000215.1 GCA_012798275.1 Chloroflexota bacterium | reverse complement strand
CCTCCGCCGCGCGCAATTCCTCTGCCAACCGCGCGTCGGCGCGCTCGATACGGGGGGTTTCAACCGCACCGGCGGTACGCAACCACCGCAACGCAGTGCGCGCAATTTCCAGCCGTGGGCCCGGTCCCATCGGCGGTAAGAAGTAAAACCGCTCGCCCTCGTCCTGGACCAGAAACAGGAGATGGTCATCCAACACCGCCCAGGAGGTCTGGTAAATCGTTTGCCAGATGAAAAGATTGGTAAAGGTCATCTCGGATACCTGCGGTTGATAGGCCCACAAGCGCGAGGTGATGAAATCACGGTCCTCAAGCATCAAAGGTCGGAAATCAGGAAAGCGTGGATGATCGGTCACGCAGTCAGCCTCCTTCAAAAATGGCCCCGAATGAACACGAATTTCACGAATAAGATTAGGAATTCCTTGCCCCGGGGCTGCTACGTCCTCAAACAATGCGCTTCAGCGCGGTTGGCTCGTGTCAGGCGGGGGATTCCCTCCCCAGCCGACCCGTAAGTCGTCACAGCCTCTGCTCACGGGCTATGGTTCACATGGTAACTGTTCAGCCATTGACTAAAAAATGCAAGATTTCCTGGTGATTGCTGAAGATTGAGAATCAACTTTTACCCCCCCTATCCCCTGGCCCCCCCACGTGCGCGGGGGGGCCAGGGGAACTTTTTTTGTGGGGTTTTGCAGGCGGGCTACGCCCGCCTGCAAAACCCCTTTGTTTTTTCTCCCCCCTTCCCCCACCGGAGGAAGGGGGGCCGGGGAAAAATCCTGCCTGTTACCGGATTATTTTTTTAACTTTATCAGCGCGGTTAGCTCCTGTCAGGCGGGGGATTCTCCCTCAGCCGACCCGTGAGCCGTCGCAGTCGCTACCACACGTTTTTGCTTCACTGGTTCGCAAGAAAATAACCGCAAAGACACCAAGACGCAGAAAGTCTCTGCGCCTCTACGTTGATCTTGCCACTCACTTCAGCAGATACAACACGCCGATGGTGCCCGGCCCACAGTGGCAGGAGATAACTGCCCCCGCGGAGGTAATGGATATCTCCTGGATCGGCGCCAGCTGCGCCAACGCCGCAGAGAGGAAGGCGGCATCCTCAGCACTTTCCGCGTGCGTGATGAAGACCCGCCGCAAATCCACCTCGTCGCGATGCGCCTGGAAATCGCGCAGCATGGAATCGAGCGTGCGCGCGCGCGACCCCCGTATCTTGTCCTTGACGTCCAACACGCCATCAGGACGGGCGTAGATCACCGGGCGGATCTGCAACAGGCCCCCCATGAGGCTCTGCAGCGCCGTGCACCGTCCCCCCATGTACAGGTAGCGCATCGTATCAATGACAAAAGAAGTCCGCACCTTGGGTACCGCGGCCAGCACCTCACGCTCGATCTCCTCAGCGGAGGCGCCCTGATCTCGGAGGTCCGCCGCGTGGAGCACCAACAACCCCGCCCCCGTCGAGAGGTTGAGCGAATCAATCACCCGCACCTTGCCGGCGGGAAAAGTCTCCGCGGCCAGGCGCGCGTTGGCCACACTGGCGGAGAGCTTGGAAGAGATGCCGATGTAGATCACCTCGCCGGGGCGATCGAAGGCCGCGGTGAACTCCCCCACCGAGGGCGCCGAGGTCGTCGGCAGCTGCCCGGTGGCGTCCACCATCGCGAACAGTTCCTTGCCAGAAACCGAAAAATCGTCGCGGAAGGTCCTGTCGGCAATGTGAACGGTCAGAGGGACGACGTTGATGTTATAACGGGCGATAAGTTCGGGACTCAAATCCGATGTGCTGTCTGTAAAGATGTGAACCATGCTACTCCTATAAGCTCTGAGATTTGCGTCGGCAGAGAATAATAAAACTGCCGGCGTTGCTATAAGAATACCTGACTCCAGGATAAACACAAGTGCAGCCGGGTACCGGGACCGCAACTGCAGCTCATGGCCGGCGCAGTCCCACCCGCGCCAGATTGAGCAACTTGAAAGGAATCGGCCCCACGGGCACATCGAGCTCGGATTTGTCGCACACCGTCGAGGTGTTCGCGGCGTCAATGCGCGGCTTCAACGCCAACAGCGCTTGCTCCAGCGCCGCGCCTTCCAGACGCGCCATCAGCCCCTCGATCTCCGCCATCAACGCCCGGGCCTGTCCGATCCGCGCCTCGGTCTCCGCGGCCTTCTCCGGGCTGATCAGGCCCCGCTCGCGCTTGAGGCGATTGAGCCGAAACCCCGCTTCATAGGTCACGTCCGCCAACCTGTGACGATCCATCCAGCGCGTTTCGTAGGAGAGGACGTGTTTCCAGGTGGGCTGCAGCAACAAGCGGCGGTGATCCTCCAACGTGAAAGCGTGGCGGATGTAGCCAAAGCGCTCCGGGTACTCATAAGCCAGGCTGCCGGGGTCAAGGAAAGGCGTCAACGGCGAGGTGAAGGGCAACAGCCGGCCATCGTCGAAGCGCGTGAGCAACGTGCGGCAATATTCCACCGTCTCCAGCGCGGACTCCGGGGTCTGCTCCGGCAGGCCGATCATGAAGAACAGGTCGAAGCGCCGCACGCCCGTTTCCAGGCAGGCGGCAATCGTCTCCTCAATGCCGGCGTTGGTGTAGGTCTTGCCCGAAGCCCGACGCACGCGGGGATCGTGGGACTCCGGCGAGAATTCGGCGAAATAATTGGGCAACGCCGCCGCCAGTTCCTCCATATAAGCGCGGTCGGCTGGACGGAAAAACTCAATGATGACAGGACCCTGGTATCCCTGCACGGCGCGGAAGAAACGCCGCGCGTACTCCATCCCCGCCTGTCGCAAATCGCCCAACAGGAAAACCGGTCCGCGGCTCAGCGCGCCGATCCGCCGCACATCCTCCGCGAGCTGCTCCGGCGGCCGATACGCGGGCTGCTGGCGATGGGAGAGGTTGCGCCCGGCAAAGGCCGAGCCGCCGCAAATGGTACAGTGCTCCGTGCAGCCCTTGACCGTCAGCGACGCCATGATGGGATACTCCAGCCAATGGCTGAAGGGCGCATAACTGAGCAGATCGCGGTCGCGTAACACCGAGCGCACCATCGGATGATAATCCAGCGTCAGGTAATCGAGCGACTCCGGGACGTAGGTCTGCGGATTGATGCGCACCTCGCCGGCGGGGGTCTTCCAGGTGAGATTGGGCACCGTCACCGGCGCCTCCCCCGCGCGCAGACATTCCAGCAGCTGCCGCAGTGCCTCCTCCGTGGAATCGCCGCGCAGCACATAATCCACATAGGGCAGACGGATGAGTTCCTCGTGGAAGTACGTCGCCGAATAGCCGCCAAAAATGATGGGCGCTTGCGGGTGATACCGCCGGGCCAGCTGCGCGACTTCCAACGCGCCATGCGCGTGCGGCAGCCAGTGCAGGTCAATGCCAAAGGCTCGCGTCTGCAGGTCGGCGATGGCGCGTTCCGGGTCGAATCTAGCAGAGCGCACCATCCGCGCTGCCAGATTCATGATCCGCACCTGGAAACCATGCTGCTCGACATACGCCAGCAGCGTGGCAAAGCCGATGGGATACATATCGAACACCGGGGTCGAGGGCACCAGGTCGGAGATCGGCCCCCACAAGGTAGCGCGCTCCCGAAAATCATACACGCTCGGAGCGTGCAGGAAGACCAGATCGTACATGCGGGACACTCCATTCCAGGATGATGTTTTCCTTCAACCAGGCAATCGTTCCACCCCGGAGGCGCGGCATGGGGCAGACGGGTTCTGGATTCCCGGCGTCGCCGTGATACATGGCCCTTTGGGGAATGGCTCAGCCAAACCGGCCGGTGATGTACTCGTCCGTACGCCTGTCCTGAGGATTGGTGAAAATCTGGTCGCGGGGGCCCGATTCCACCAGCTCGCCTTGAAGGAAAAACGTGGCCCAATCAGCGACGCGCGCCGCCTGTTGGACGCTGTGAGGGACAATGACAATGGTGTAGCTGGCCTTGAGCTCTTGCAGGGTCTGCTCGACTTTGCCCGTAGAGATGGGGTCCAGCCCCGACGTCGGCTCATCCAGCAGGATCACCTCGGGTTGCAGCGCCAGCGTCCGCGCCAGGCACAGGCGCTGCTGCTGCCCGCCGGAGAGGGCATGGGCCGGTTCGTGCAGGCGCATGCCCACCTCATCCCACAGCGCCGCCTGCTTGAGGCAGCGCTCCACGGCAGCGTCCAACAATGGGCGCTCGCGGACGCCGGCCAGCTCCAGCCCATAGGTGATGTTCTGGTAGATTGTCATGGGCAGCGGCACCGGGCGGGCGAAAACGATCCCCACCCGCCGCCGGAGACGAATCACGTCATAGCCCGGCGCCATGATGTCCTCCCCATCGAGGGTCACATGCCCGCTTTGGACCACCACATCCGCCAGATCGTTGAGGCGATTCAACGTGCGCAGCAATGTGCTCTTGCCGCCGCCAGCCGGGCCGAACAGCACGTTGATCTGCTGGGCATAGATGTCCATGGTGATAGCGCGCAGGCTCTCGGTCCCATCCGAATAGCGCACGCTCAGGTTCTCGATGCGAATTTTCGTCTCCATGTCACGGACCCACGGCTCGATGGGAAGCGCCCGGCTCACCAGACACGTTGCTGGCGGTAATGGCGGCGGATCAACGTCGCTAACACGTTCAGGGAAAGCACGAAGATCAACAGCACCAGCGCCGTCCCGTATTGGAGCTGCAACGGCATCCCCGGCACCTGCGTGCTGATGACGAACAGGTGATACGGCAGGGCCATCGTCTGGTCGAAGATCGAAGAGGGCAAGCGGGGCAGGAAAAACGCCGCCACGGTGAAGAGAATGGGCGCCGTCTCCCCCGCGGCGCGTTCCAACCCCAGGATGATGCCGGTGATGATGCCCGGCAGCGCCTGCGGGAGCACAACGCGGCGAATCGTCTGCCAGCGCGTGCCGCCGAGACTGGTGCTCACCAGTCGAAATTCCTGCGGCACAGCGCGCAGCGCCTCTTCCGCCGTGCTGATGATGACGGGCAGGGTCATGATGCCCAACGTCAGCGAGCCGGCCAGGATCGAGGTGCCGAAGCGCAGGAAGACGACGAACAGCCCCAGTCCAAACAGGCCATAGACAACCGAGGGAACGCCCGCCAGATTGATGATCGCGATACGAATGGCGCGGGTGAGCGTGTTGTCACTCGCATATTCCGCGAGATAGATCGCCGCCCCCACGCCAATCGGCACCGCGACCAACCCCGTTCCGATAGTCAGCCACAACGTCCCCACGATTGCCGGCAGGAGGCCGCCCTCCTTCATGCCATGGCGCGGCATGGCAGTGAGAAATTCCCAGCTGATCGCGCCGATGCCCTCAACGACGATGTAGCCCACAATGGCAAAAATGGGCAGAATGACCAGCGCGGCGGCGAGGCTGATGAGGATGAAGGCAATGCGTTGCGTGACCTGGCGATTGAACATCAGGACAACATCCGTTCTGAGCGTTTGACCTGGCGGAAAACGACCATCGCCGCAGCGACGTTGACCAGGAAAGTGATAATGAATAGCGTCAGGCCCACGGCAAACAGCACGTGATAATGGGAGCTACCCTGCGCGACCTCGCCCATCTCGGCAGCGATGGTCGCGGTCATGGTGCGGACCGGCATGAAGAAGTCCGCCGGACTGCGCGGAATCCGCGCGGCATTGCCGGTCACCATCATCACCGTCATGGTCTCGCCAATGGCCCGTCCGATCCCCAGCATCAACGCGGTGAGGATGCCCGAACGGCCGGCCGGCAGCACGATGCGCCAGATCGTCTGCCAGCGCGTCATGCCCAACGCCAACCCCGCCTCGCGGTAGGTGCGCGGAACGGCATCCAGCACATCTTCGACCACGCTCACCACGGTCGGGAGCGTCATCCACGCGAGCAAGATCACCCCCGTGAACGCCGTCAATCCCGTCGGGATGTTCAGGATCTGACGCACCAGCGGCACGATCAGCAACATTCCCATGAAGCCGATCACCACCGAGGGAATGCCGGCCAGCACCTCGACGAGGGGTTTGAGGAACTCCCGCGCCCAGCGGGGGACGATCTCCGCAATGAAGATCGCCGTCGTCAGGCCCAGAGGCAGCGCCACCACGGCCGCGCCTACCGTCACCAACAGCGAGCCGAGCACCAGCGGCACCAGGCCAAAGTATTCCTCGATGGGATACCAGCGCGTCGCCAGCAGGCTGCTCAATGGCACCGTGAAAAACGTCGGCGCCCCCTCGCGGATGAGGAAGAAGAAAATCATGATCACCAGCGCAATGGCCGACACGCCGGTGAACTGAATCAAACGCTCAATGCAAAACTCAAAGAAAGAAGCGGATTTCCGCGCTTCAAGACGATGGTGCAGAAGTTCCATAAGCTTCCCTGTCATTCCGTCGCTGCGATGGGAACAAACCCCAATTCCAGCACGATTTTCTGCGCCTCTGGGCCGAGAAGCCATTCCAGGTACGTCGTGACCGCCTCGGAAGCGCCCGCCCGCGAATACATGTACAGATCGCGGGCGATAGGATATTGCCCCGCGTTGACGGTCGCCGCCGTCGGTGGCCAGAACGGCCCCTCGAGGGTCAGCCCCACCTCGAGCGTCTTCATGTCCGGCGTGACATATCCCAGGCCGTCGTAACCAATCGCGTTGGGATTTTGCCGCACTTCCGCACCGATGCCCTCCGATGAGGGCAACAGCAGGGTATCGGGGGAAAACAAGGTTTTATTATCTTTTTGCCCCAGGCGGATGACTTCTTCGAGGAAATACACGTGAGTGCCAGAGTTCGTCTCGCGGGAAAGCAACACAATGGGACGATCCTCGCCGCCCACCTCGCGCCAGTTGGTGATTTTGCCGCTGTAGATGTCGGAAATCTGCTGCAGGGTCAGGCGATCCACAGGATTGCTGGGATGGACCACCACCGCGATGGCGTCGCGGGCAATGACGAGCTCCTGCGGCTCGATGTGGTTCGCACGCGCCGCCGCGAGTTCCTCTTCCTTGATCCTCCGCGAGGCATTGGCGATATCCACCGTGCCGTTGATG
>JAAZNO010000214.1 GCA_012798275.1 Chloroflexota bacterium | reverse complement strand
TAGAAGTGGAGCCTTCTTCGGGCAGATTGACCTCCTCGCGGCCTGGACTTAGCGGCCTGTCGAAGCGCCCGCGAACCTCGCCACTTTGACGAGCTCCTGCCAGAAGGAACCGACCAGCGCCAGGCCGACTGCCAGCGCCCATTGCCCGCCGGAGAGTGCGGTGACCTTGAGCGCCTCCCGCATGAAGGGCAGCCCGACGAAGGCCGCCGCGGCGACGGAGACGGCGGCAATCCAGACCCACATCAGCCGGTTGGTGAACATCCCCACGCGGAAAAGCGGCGCTCGCTCCGAACGCATGTTCAGCGCCAGGAGGGCGTGCCCCAACAGCCAGGTGACGAAAGCCATCGTCTGGGCCGTGGGCAGGCTGCCGGTGCGGGACCAGGTGATCAGGTACGCCGCTGCCACCGCCGCGAACAGCCCCGCCGCCCCGGCGAAAATGCCCGTCAGCATGGAGCGGTCCATGAACGGCTGCTTCGGAGGACGGGGCTTCCGGCGCATCAGATCCGGCTCGGCCGGTTCCGCGACGAAGGTGGCCGAGGCCGCCAGGTCCATAAAGAGCTCCATGACCACGATCTGCACCGGCGCAAAGGGCACGGCCAGGCCGGCCAGCACTCCCAGGAGGGAGGCGGCGATCAGGGCAACCTTGCAGGCCAGGTAGTAGCGCACGCCCTTGTGCAGATTATCGAAGAGCTTGCGCCCCTCGCGCACAGCGGCGGCGATGGTCGCAAAGTTGTCGTCGGCCAGCACCATGTCGGCGGCCTCGCGGGCCACATCGCTGCCCGTCTCACCCATGGCCACGCCGATCTCGGCCGCTTTGAGGGCCGGGGCGTCGTTCACCCCGTCGCCGGTGACGGCGACGATCTCGCCGCGCGCCTGCAGCGCCTGCACCAGGCGCAGTTTGTGGGCCGGCGTGGTGCGGGCGAAGATGGTGGTGTGGGCGACGGCCTCTTCCAACCCGGCGTCGGAGAGCCGGTCCAGCTCGGCGCCGGTCAGCAACCCGGCCTCACCGTCCAGGCCAACCTGCCGGGCGACGGCGCGGGCCGTGTTGGGATGGTCGCCGGTGATCATCATCACGCGGATGCCGGCCCCCTGGCATTCGGCCACTGCCGCGGGCACCTCCGGTCGCGGCAGGTCTTCCAACCCGGCCAGGCCCACGAAGAGCAACTCGCGCTCCACCTCGCCCTGCGTCACGTCTCCCTCAGGCAGCAGCCGCTCGGCCAGAGCGATCACCCGCAGCCCGTCGGCGGCGTGTTGCCCGGCAGCGGACAGGATCGCCGCACGGCCAGCTTCATCCAGGGGCGTTTCCTGTCCGTCGCGCAGGACCCGCGTGCTGCGCTGCAACACCGCTTCCACCGCGCCTTTGACGTAGGCGTGGAGATTGCCCCCCGCTTCGCGGTAGACGGCCGACATCAGCCGACGTTCGTTGTCGAAACTGAACAGGGTCAGCAGCCCCTCGTCGCTGACGGGCAGGCCGGCCCGGTCGGCGGCCTCCAGCAGCGCCACCTCCATCGGATCGCCGCGAGCGACCAGGCGGTCATCCTCCCGGGTGAGGGTGGCTTCGTGGCTGTGGGCGGCGACCTGCAACACCCGGCGGCTGAGAGGATCCACGTCCGGCGGGGCAAAGGGACGGCTCTGGTTGTCGGCGCAAAGGCAGGCCAGCGACATCGCGTTTTCGGTCAGCGTGCCGGTCTTATCGGCGCAGATAGTGGTCACGCTGCCCAGGGTCTCGGCGGCGCGCAGCCGTTTGACCAGCGCTTTGCGCCGCGAGAGGGCGCTGGCGCCCAGGGCCAGCACCATGGTGATGATGATGGGCAGCTCCTCGGGGATGGTGGCGAAGGCCAGGGTCAGACCGGTGAGCACCATTTGCCGCCAGTCCTGATGGGCCACCAGCACGCCCAGCAGCGGCACGACAACGGAGAAAGCGACCGCGATCCACACCAGGCTCTCGGACAGCTCCTTCATCTGCCTTTGCAGGGGCGTCTTGGGCTCCTTGACCTCGCCGGCCAGCCGGGCGACCTGGCCGAACTCCGTCGCCGGGCCGGTAGCGACCACCACGCCGCGTCCGCGCCCGCGGGTCACGAGCGTGCCGGCGAAGGCCATGTTGGTCTGCTCGGCCAGGGGCGCTGCGGGATCGGTCAGCGGCGTCGCCTGTTTGGTCACCGGGGCCGATTCGCCGGTGAGAGCGGCCTCGTCCAGGGTCAGGCCGTAGACTTCCAGCAGGCGCAAGTCGGCCGGCACCCGCTCACCGACGCTCAGGGACACCACGTCGCCGGGAACCAGCTCCTCCGTGGGGAGGTCACGTAAGTCCCCCTCGCGCACGCCGTGAGCCGTCGGGGCGGCCAGTTCATGCAGCGCCTCCACGGACTTGTCGGCGCGCAGTTCGGTGGCGACCTCTACGCCGACCAGCGTCAGGATGACGGCGAAGATGGTGATGGTATCGGCCAGCCCGCCCCAGATGGCGTACAGCACCCCGACGATCAAGAGAAGCAGGATCATCGGCTCGGTCAATTCGTGCAGAATTTCCTTGAAGAGGCTCTCTTCTTGCTCTTCGACCAGGCGGTTGGGGCCGTACTGGGCGAGGCGACGTCGCGCCTCCTCTTCGGTCAGCCCGCGCCGGGGGTCGCTGTTCAGCTGCTGGATTACCTGGTCTACGTCAAGCGTGTGCCACATTTTAATGCCTCCATTTCCTTTTCCTTGCCCTTGTGTCTTTGTGGTCAGTCGGGACGTGAGGGAGAGGCGTTTTCACGGATTTCGTCGAGCAGTTCGATAGCCTTTTCCCGCACACGGTCCAGAGCTTCCTGACCGGCCGCGGTGAGACGGTAATACTTGCGCTCCTTGCCTTCCACCACCTGCTTTTCGCTCGCCAGCAATCCTTCCTCCTCCAATTTGTGGAGGATGGGATAGAGGGTGCCGGGGCTCAATTCGTAGCCGTGGCGGGCCAGCTCCTCGATCAGCCACAGGCCGTAGACCGCCTCGCGGCCGGCATGGTAGAGGATGTGGGCCTTCACGAAACCCAAAAACAGTTC
>JAAZNO010000213.1 GCA_012798275.1 Chloroflexota bacterium | reverse complement strand
TCCATGCCGGTGCCGACATAGGGCGCTTCCGGCAACAACAGGGGCACGGCCTGCCGCTGCATATTGGAACCCATGAGCGCACGGTTGGCGTCGTCGTGCTCCAGGAAGGGAATCAGCGCCGCCGAAATGCCCACGACCTGAATCGGCGCCACGTCAATGTAGTCTACGCGATCCGGCGTCGTGAAAATGAACTGCTCCCCCTTGCGGGCGGCGATGCGCTTGAGCACGAAGTGCCCGTCCGCATCCAACAACGCACTCGCCTGCGCGATGGTGTACGGCTCCTCACGGTCGGCGGACAGATAAAGGACTTCCGGCGTGACACGGGGAACGATTTTGATGGGCTCGCTCAGATTCAGCGCCGCGAGACGCCGGGCCAGCTCCGCGTCCACCTTCGTCTCTGCCGTAGCGACGACTTCGCCCGTATCCGGGTCAGTCACGTCCTCGCGCAGGGTCTCGCCGAGCAATTCCTCCTCGGTGCCCTGTACTACCCGCAAAACTTTGCGGTACGGCGTCTCAATGAAACCCAGATCATTCACCCGTGCGTAGGTCCCCAGACGCCCGATGAGACCGATATTCGGGCCTTCGGGGGTCTCAATGGGGCAGATACGCCCGTAGTGGCTATGATGGACGTCGCGGACGTCAAAGCCGGCGCGCTCACGGCGCAGGCCGCCCGGACCCAGGGCCGAGAGCGTGCGCTTGTGCGTGAGGCTCGATAGCGGATTGGTCTGCTCCATGAACTGCGAGAGCTGGCTGGAGCCGAAGAATTCCCGAATGGCCGCCACCACCGGGCGGATATTGATCAGGCTGACCGGCGTAGGCGACTCCTCGCGGAGGCTCATGCGCTCCTTGACGACCCGCTCCATGCGGACGAGGCCCACGCGGATCTTGGACTGCACAAGTTCCCCCACCGTCTTCACCCGGCGATTGCCCAGGTGATCCATGTCATCGGGGCCGGCGACACCGTTGTTGATGAGAATCATGCGTCGCGTGAGCGCCACCAGGTCATCTTTGGTGATCGTGCGGATGGTCATGGGGATGTTGAGGCCCATGCGTTGATTGAGCTTGTAGCGTCCCACGCGCTGCAAATTGTAGCGCTGCGGGTCGAACATCTGCGAGACGAGATATTCCTGAGCGTTGTCTAACGTCGGCGGATCGCCGGGGCGCATCCGACGGTAGAACTCGATGAGCGCTTCTTGCGCCACCGTCCGCCCCGCCTTGGATTCCCAATTCGGTTCCTGCCGCATCGTGGTCGCGATCCAGGGATGATCCGGGTCGTTATCGGCCTCAGTGAAGAGTTGGAAGAGCTCCTCATTCGTGCCCTGCACGAGGCTGGCGCTGTGCAGTTCGTCATCCACCGCTGCCAGGGCCCGAAGGAAAATGGTGATAGGCACCGTGCGCTTGCGGTTGAAGCGCAGAGTCAAATAGCCGGACTTGCGCGTTTCGAACTCCATCCAGGCGCCGCGATCGGGGATCAGCTTGGCCGTGGCCAGGCGCCGACCGCCATCCTCTTCCACGCCGAAATACACACCCGGGGAGCGAATCAATTGGCTGACCACGACGCGCTCCGTGCCGTTGATGATAAAGGTCGCATTCTCCGTCATCTCCGGCAAATCGCCCAGGAAGATTTCCTGCTCGACGATCTCGCCCGTCTCGCGGATCAGCAAGGCCACGTCCACATAGAGGGGGATAGCGTAGGTGAGGTCCCGATCCAGGCATTCTTGCTGGGTATACTTGGGCTCGCCAAAACGATATTTGAGATCGAAACCTGCCTCCTGAGCCCTGGAACCAGGGAGATACAGGCTCAACAGGCCATTGTAGCTCTCGATGGGCGAGATCTCGTCGAACAGTAACCAAAGACCCTCCCCCTTGAGCCACTCGTAAGACTCCAACTGCACCTCGACCAGGCCAGGCAGGGGCAAGGCGCTGGGAATGCGCGCATAGGATTTCACACCCAGATCGGCTACTAACATGCTCTTTTCATCCCTCCCGGAGCGCTTTCGGAACAGTCCGTCCGCAGAGCAGGTGTTTTACAAACACGCAAAGTGAAGCGGAGAGGGAATCCACCCCCGCTTCAATTCTCCGAAAATGCTGTTTTTCCATCGTGTAAGCAAACGAGCATTATACCATACTTCCAGATCTGTCAAACACAGTTAAACAAGCGCTGTGCCGCCTGAGCGACTTTTTATCCCCAGCCTTTAGGCCGCATTTCTGCTGAGGTGGTCAGTGCGACAGTCCTAACAAACAAAGCCGCTCCCCCGTGGCCAACACACGGGGGAGCGGACAAAAGCACAGCGCGGAAGCAGGCTTCAATAGTTTTTCAGCGTCAGAGGAAGGTAAACCGAGTAAGGCAAAGAGAGGCGATACGCCACACGCAGGCCACAGAGCATCATCGTGCTCCCGGTCACATTAGGGCGCCAATTGAGCACGTAGGCGTTGCTGGAATTATTCACGATGTGCCCCATGTAGGCGCTCTGCGTCGTGCCATAACCTGCCGTGCCGGACGAATTTACCCCTATTACGTCAACATACCCACCAGCCCCATCATAGATCGTCACCCAGGCCGTCGAATCAGAAGCGCTGGTGTCGTAGAAATAAAGGCGCAGGTAATCAATGCGGCTGCCCTGCGGCAGATCCAACGGCACATTGAACACCTCAGACGCGCCAGCCACCGCGTAGATGCACCCCCCGCCGCCTGAAGAAGCCCAGGTGGTCGCGCTCGCCCGTGGCCGCAGCGTCGAACCCGCTACAAACTTGTAAAGAAAGCCGGACCAGGCGGCAGCAGTGACGTCGCCGTTAAGGGCAACCGCAGGGGCTTGGGCCGTTGTTACCGATTGCGACAAGGACATCAGCGCCAGAAACAGCGCTATCATCATCCCTAATTTGCAAGTATGTCTGATGTTCATGGCTCAGCTCCTTAATCTCTCATCTACCAGGGGCGCCGGCCACTACGGCAACCGATACGCCACACGCAGGCCGCAGAGCATCATCGTGCTCCCGGTCACATTAGGGCGCCAATTGAGCACGTAGGCGTTGCTGGAATTATTCACGATGTGCCCCATGTAATCGCTCAGCGTCGTGCCATAACCTGCCGTGCCGGACGAATTTACCCCTATTACGTCAACATACCCGCCAGCCCCATCATAGATCGTCACCCAGGCCCTCGAATCAGAAGCGCTGGTGTCGTAGAAATAAAGGCGCAGGTAATCAATGCGGCTGCCCTGCGGCAGATCCAATGGCACATTGAACATCCCAGCGTCAGCCACCGCGTAGATGCAACCGCCACCGCCTGAAGAAGCCCAGGTGGTCGTGCTCGCCCGTGGCTGCAGCGTCGAACCCGCTACAAACACGTAGTAAAAACCGGACCAGGTGATTTCACCATCAGCGGTCGTAATGGGGGCGGTTTCCTCATCCAGCTGCAGTTCGGGGAAGGCCTGTTCCCAATCCAGGGAAGCGTCACTCTGCCCGTCTGCTGAAGATGAAGCATCTCCTGTATCCCCTGTTTCTTGGAACAGCGGTCCGACATAGCCATCCATGTCCGGCGCATTCTCAGGCACAGGCGTCGCCACGGGCGCCAGGTCCGCAGCGCCCCCATCACCGCTTCCCTGAGGCAACGGCTCCGCCACCGCCGTCAGTCCTGCCGCGCCAAACAGCACCGCCAAAAGCGCCATCATCGTCAAAAAGCGTGTCCCTTTCATGTTATCCTCCTGAATTTCTCAAAACTTTGCCAGAAACCCCGAAACGTATCCCAACAACTTCACGGCAACGCCGTGTCGTCAAAACACACCGCGCAACATACAGCCAGAAGGAGCACTACCTACAAGAAAGGTGAGATAACGGAAGGAATCATAGGGGTGCGCCACCAGGCAGCTTCGTTCTCTTTCATAACAAGGGGCATCTAAGGTATAACTACAGTCAAAAGCCTCAGTAGCTCTTCCCTAATCCAATTTTACATCTAAAAGTCACAATAGCAAGCTTCAAATCCCTAAAAATTCCATGCAGAAAGCGACCGCCAACAACATTTGTCCGTCGGCGGTCGAGAAGCCTGAAAAGGCGTGCTCAAATCTCTCTTCCTTTTTGATTGTCTGGCCCTTGGAATCAAAAACAGAGAGAGGGCGGCGACTTCCAGCGCTGCTTGACGCCAGGTAAACCACCCCGCGCCCTTTGGCTCGCGTGCTCAAGCGCCAGCGCACCCTTCATCCGCATAGACGCCGCGATATTCCGGCGGCAGCAGCTCAGCGATGCGGCGCATGATGAAGGTGGTAGCCTCTTGCAATTCCGCCGAGCTCAACCGCCCCTCCTGGGGCAGGCGGAACGGCTGCCCGTAGACCACCCGAATCCGCATCCGGCGCAGATGTTTGAAGTCACGCACCATGTGCTGCGTGCCGGTGATCGCCACCGGGATGATGGTCGCTCCCGTGCGCGCGGCCAGAAACGCCACGCCAGATTTCGCCGGCTGCAAGGCGCCGGTACGCGAGCGCGTCCCTTCAGGCGCAATGCCCAAGGCCTCGCCTCGCCGCAACAGTTCAATCGCCTGGAGCAGAGCCTCGCGGTCAAAATCGGTGCGCCGCACCCAGATCACACCGGCCGCTTCCAAAATCCAACGGAATAGCGGGTAGGATTTGTATTTGGTGGCGGCAAAAGCGTAGATGTGACGGGTCGGGGTAATGCCCAGCACGACGGTATCCAGGCGGCTGACGTGATTGATGGCGACGATCAACGGCCCTTCCTGCGGGATATTCTCCACGCCTGCTACTTCGATGCGGGCCAGCAGGTGAAACAGAAAGCTCACCACAGCGCGAATGGTGCGGTACTTTTTCGATTCAGGCATCTTTTATCCTCGTCTCTTCTTCTTGCCCACGAAGATCAGTGAACGCGCGTGGCCCAGGCAAGCGCCTCATACGCCGCCGGCGGCGTTTCTCCCTGGAAGGTGAGCAGCATCGAAAAGGCGGCTCGGGCGCCAGGGTCCAGCGTGGTGACGTCCTCCAACATGGCCTCACGATATCCTAAC
>JAAZNO010000212.1 GCA_012798275.1 Chloroflexota bacterium | reverse complement strand
CGGCAAGTACACGCCGGAAAATCCGCCGCCCGGAATGCGTCGCCGCCTCTACAACCGGCAGCGACTGCAGCAAGTCCAGCCTCTCATCGCCTTGATGCGGGAAATCGGCGCGGCGCACGGCGACAAGTCGCCGGCGCAGGTTGCGCTCAACTGGACGATCTGCAAGGGGGCCATTCCCATCCCCGGGGCGAAAAATGCCCGGCAATTGCAGTCCAACCTCGGTGCGCTGGGATGGCAGTTGACCGACGAAGAAGTCGCCGCGTTAGATGAAGCCAGCGCCAGGGTGATGTAAGGGTCCCGCGACGGCTGTCGCGGGACCTGGCCACCCCTCCGTAGAGCGTGCAAATGACGCCAGCGCGCCGAAAAAATCGGCGAAATCTGCGTCATCTGCGGATAAGAGCGTCCCTATCACTTCTGACCGCTAAAGCCTATTGTAAATCTAAGCTCCCTGCGCCTCTCTGGCGCTGCGGCTCGGCGTTAACTTCTCCGCCGGGGGACACCTTTGCATCTCTGAGGTGAATCCGAAATCGCCTCAGGGTCCCCGCGCCAGTGAGGACACACACAGGCTGCCCCTGTAAGCCGTCCCCACGGCGAGATCGTGCAGGCTCCAGCGAGACGCTTCGGCAGGCGCCTGGCGATCCGCCAGCAGTTGCGGGGGCGCGTCGGGCGCTACGGTGACGTCAAAGGCGTCCGGCGGCAGGTGAAACCCCCAGCCGCGCGCCTTCATGTACGCCTCTTTCCGCGTCCACACGGCGAAAAACGCCTCCAGCTGCTGTGACGGGGGCAGCTCGCGGAAGGCAGCATATTCCAGGGGCGAAAAGGTGCGCGCCGCCAGCCGGTCGGGATGCGCCAGCGGGCGGACGCGCTCCACGTCAATGCCCACGGCGCCGCCAGCGCTCACCGCGATGAGCGCCAGGTCGTCCGTGTGGGCAACGTTGAACTGCAGGGCGTCCGGTGGCTCCAGGAGCAGCGGCTTGCCCCAGGCGTTCTGTCGAAACCGCAGGCGCGCGGGATCCAGCTCCAGATACGCGCCCAGGAGCTCCCGCAAGAGCCCCCGCGCCGCGATGAAACGTCGGCGGGGCGAGGGAAAGCGGTAACGCTCAGCGCGAGCCATCTCTTCCGGCGTGAGGTAGGTGCCGAGCCCGGCGAGGCGCGCCGCCGGCACGTCCAGCCCTATCCGCCAGACATGGACGCCGTCCTCCGACAAGCGCCGCACGCCGACAAGCGCCTCGTCAGGCCAGCGATGCCAGCGAACGTCGGTAGGAACGCGCCAGGTCCTGGGGATTGGTAACATAGAACTCCGTATACCCGCAGTGCGTACAGATCCAGGCCTTGATGGGGAACGTGCGCCGTCCCCGCAGCTGCACGCCGGCCTCCTCATAAAGCTGGACCGCCAGCGTGTCCTGCTCCGTCGTCTCGGCGTTGGCCAAAATCTCCCGCGAGTGACATTGCGGACAAATCCCTTCTCTTATGGTGCTCATCGCAAACCCCCTCTGCAAAATGCCCTACGGGCTAATGTCGGACTTCGGACCTGGCCTCAGCTTAGAGAACCCCGGCCCAAAATCTAAAATCAAAAAGCCGCCAAAGGCTCAAGCCGCGCCCAGCGCGGCGGCACACGCACACCTTGCAACCGCAGCGCCTGGATCCGATACAGCACCGCCGCCCCGTACAGCAGCTCGCGGGCCATCGTGACGACATGACGGTTCTCCGGCGCCTCCAGGTACGAACCCCGCACCCAGTCATTGAAAGCGCCCATTGCCGGCCCGCACCAAATCTGATAGTCCATCCGCCGTTGCGGATCCCCCTGGATGCCCCAGCGCGTCGCCAGCCCCAGGTACCAGCGGAAGATGAGAGCCATCTTGCGCTTGGGATCCCCCTCGGCACGGCGGAGCTGTTCGGGGTCACGCGCGTTGAAAAACGCGATGCAGTCAGCCCATACGGCGTCCAGGCTGCGCTGAAAGACGTGCGTCTCCAACTGCTCTCGCTCTGCCGGCGGCAACGCTTCGATGCTGTCGTAGGCCGTATAGAGCTCGTAGAGCTTCCGCGCCCGCATGGGAAAGAGCGTGCCGCGCTTGAGCACCTGCACCTGCGTGCCCATCTCGAACATGTCGGCGGCAGGAGCCATCATCACATCGGTCGCGGCAGCCTGCGCCAGCAACTGCTTGACCTGCGGCGACGTCCCTGCTTCGACGCTGGCGTGATTGATGGAGCCGGTGACGACGTAGGCTGCTCCCATCATGAAGGCGCCCAGGGCCGCCGCCGGCGTGCTGATACCGCCGGCGGCCCCGATGCGCACCGGCGTCGCGTAGCCGTAAGTCGCCTGCAATTCGTCGCGCAACGCGATCATGGAGGGCAGCAGGCAGACCAGGGGACGGTTGTCGGTGTGACCGCCGGAATCGGCTTCCACGGTAATGTCGTCCGCCATGGGGACGTGTTCCGCCAGCTCCGCTTGCTGGGCCGTGATCTGGCCTGCCGCCACCAGCTCCTGCAGCAGCTTCGCCGGCGCCGGCGCGAGGAACTGCCGCGCGACCTCCCGCCGGGAGAGCTTGGCGATGACGCGGTTGCGGATCCGAATCTCACCATCGGGGCCGCGTTCCAGCCCGGCGGCGCGGTAGCGCACCACGGCAGAGGTCAGCCGCAGATAAGCCGACGCTTCGACGGCGCGCACGCCGTGTTTCAAGTACAGCTCGACGGCGCCGCGCTCCAACGTCGGCTCATTGGGACTGTGAAGCAGATTGAAGGCGTAGGGGCCGGCAGGCAACTCGGCCTGTATCCGCCGGATGGCCTCCTCCAACCGCTGCGGCGTCAGCCCACCGGCGCCAAAAGAGCCCAGAAACCCCTCCCGCCCCAAGGCGATGACCAGCGCCTCACTGGCGATGGCGTTGGCCATAGCGCCCGCCATATAGGCGTACTTCAGCCCGTAGGTCTCGCAAAACGCAGGGTCACCCAGACGTTGCGGCGGCAAGGGTTCGAGGGCCGCCAGCAAGGTCAGCCCCTCCTCGTCCGGCGCTGCCCGGCGGCCAGCGTGCGTCACACCGCTCCGCACCCCATCTTGCACCACGTAGCAGGGCTGCTCCAGATCGCGCAGGCGTCCGCGGATTTCCTCGTCATCGCAGGCGAGAGTCTCCTGCGGCCCTTGCCATCTGGCTGCCCCCAGCTCCTTCTCCATGAAGCTCCTCCTGATTTGTGCTCATTTCAAACCTTTTCACGGATGCCAATCCCTACGCCGTGGACTTCGTAGATGCGCCGGTCGGCCTTCCAAAGACTGGCGTCGCTGACGAGGGTCACCTCGCCGGGGCGCTCCCGCACCTCCCGCACGTGGGCCTCCAGCGCCAGCGCCCCGTCCCCTGGCTGAATCTGCCCCCGGTATTTCCAGCTCACCTGGTGCTCTGGAATCTGAGTGAAGATGGGATTGTGCAGCCCGGCGCCCAACCCCTCGTGGATGGCATAAGCCTGCAACGCCTGCTGAATCGCTTGCACGCCCAGCGAACCGGGCATCACCGGATCCTGGTAGAAATGATTTTTGAAGAACCAGGCCTTTGAATCAACAATCGCTTCGGCATAGACATAGCCCTGACCGTGGTGACCGCCGTCGGCGACGATGCCTACCCTCTCCAGCAAATCCAGCTGGCCCTCCGCCAGACGATAGTGCGGACGACCGGGCGGCGCGACGT
>JAAZNO010000211.1 GCA_012798275.1 Chloroflexota bacterium | reverse complement strand
TCGAACTCGTCCTCATCCTCAAACCACAAGGCCGCGCCCTCGTCCTCATCGCCCTCATCTTCGTCACCCGCGAAATCCTCCGCCGCCGGCTGCCGCGGACGGAAATCCCAGGGCAGGTCGCTTTCGGTGATGAGATCCTCCGGCGGGCCGAAGAAAGTGTCCAGGGAGCCATGCATGAATTCCAGTTCCTGGAGGGCCTCGTCCGCCGCGAGGCGCAGTGCCTCACTCTCTGCCTCGAGATAGCGTTCCAGGGTGAGACGCGCCAGGTCGCCGCCAATCTGCCCCAGGGCCCACAACGCCGCCTCCTGCACCTCGAGGTCTACATCATCCGCCAGCTCGATGAGCTCGGGAACGGCGTCTCGCGTCGCGAGCTCACCGCACGCGCGCGCGGCCTCGTAGCGCATCGCCGGGCTGGGATGATGGAGCTGCCGCATCACCATCTCCCGCCAGCGCAGATCGGCGCTCCGGCCCATGGCGAAGACGGCGCTGATCTGCATGGCCTCTGCCGGATGGAGGTACGCCGCCTGAATGAGGGTCGGCAGCTCAGCCACACTGGCGTAGGCCAGCGATTCCAGCGCCCGCCGCCGCACCTCCAGGTTTTCGAGGGGGTTCTGATGGATCAAGGACAAGACCTGGCAAAGCTGACGAAAAGACTGCGGGGGAAGCTTCCGCGTCTCGCCCAACAGGACGAAATGCGCCAGGCATTGGATAACCGCGACGCGGACCTCGGGGAGGGTTTCGTCGAGCAGCAGCCGCAGCAAGTCGGGCAGGAGCAGCACGTCGTCGTCTTCCCACAATCCTTCGACGCCGGCAATGCGCACGTCAGGGTCCTCGTCGCGCAGCGCCAACCGGAAAATGGCGTTGAAGTCCATCTCGAAATCATCTTCCGCCAGCTGCGCCAACGTCTGCAACATCCGCCGTCGCTCCGCGCGCTGCACTGCGGGCCAGGCGCGCTCAAAGCGCCGCAGCTCCTCAGCATCGAGGCCGGAAAGGTGCGGCAGATCCACGGCCCGGGGGGCCACGTGTTCCTGTTCCAAAGCCCGCCAGAGGGCTTCCATGCTTTTAACGCTTCTCACACTTCGTGATGTGGCCATCGCTCTCGCCTTCGACAGTTTTCAGGGAGTGAACAGACTCACCGGATAGAGAATGTCCAACACGGTGACCGCCGCAAAGATCAGCAACAGCAGCAGCATCGCCACGTAGTTGAGGCGTGCCTGCAGCGCCGGGGTCATGGCTTTGCCCGAAATCATTTCCACCAGGGTGAACAAGATGTAGCCGCCATCAAGCGCGGGAACCGGCAACAGGTTAAAGATGCCCAGGCTCAGGCTCACACTCATCACCAGGCTGAGGATGGGAAGCAACGTGCCGGTATCGGCGCTCATCTGGAGTGTCTCATAGCTCAGCCGGCTGATGTTGACGATGCCAATGGGGCGCGCCGTCGCCCAGGGCAGCACGCCGCTGATGAGGTCCGCCGGCAGCCGGATCAATTGTTTCACGCTCTCCCAGAAAAGCCCGCTACCTCTGGCCACCGCTTGCGAGAAGGGGAGCTTCTCGTAATGCTGGGCCACCACCTGTCCCTGCAATGCAACGCCCATCGCGCCTTCGCCCTCCGGCGGATTGGTCCGTGGCGTCAAACGCACGGTCATTTCTGCGCCGTCGCGACGCACGGTGAGGGGAATCTCGACCCCGAGGTGTTCGGTGGTGAAGTTGACCACGGTATCCATGGTCTCCACCGGCTGCCCGCCGATCGAGACGAGCACATCGCCGGGCTGAATGCCGGCGAGTTCCGCCGGCGAGTTCGGCGCCACGCCCGTGATGTGCACTTCCATCGCGTCAATGACCGGCAGGCCTGGCAGGTAGAGGGCAACCGCCACCACCCAGGCGATGAGAATGTTCATCAGCGGCCCGCTGAGAAAAATGGGCAGACGACGGGCAGGCGGTTGCGCGTAAAGGCTGTGTTTGCGCGCCTCCGCTTCATAGGCCTGCTGCTCCGGGGATAGCTCCTCGGGGGCGGACTCCGCCGCTGCCGGCATCGCCGCCTCGCCTTCCATCGCCGCAAAGCCGCCGAGCGGGAGCCAGTTCAAAGTGAAGTCGGTCTCCTGCCAGCGGAACAGTTTCACGATCCGTGGGGGGAAGCCGATGCCGAATTCGCGCACCCACACGCCCACGGCCTTGGCCGTGAGCATGTGTCCCAACTCATGCAAAATAATCAAGGGGACGAGGGCTACCAGAAATCCCACAATCATGCCCGCGCCCTGGGTCAGGAAGTCAACCACTGCCGACATTAGAAACTCCTTCAATTCTTGAGATCAGTGAGCAGCAATCAGTCAGACGTCCGAGGCTGCTCACCGTCCGCGTTGATGACACGGTATATTCCACGCCACGCGTGTTCAGCAGCCCCCATTATACTTGAGGTAGGGTCACCTGTCCAGAGAAATTTGCGTTGGTGTTGTTGTTTCGGTATCCTGCACTATACTTGAAGTCAGCGTCGCAGCACACCAGCAGAGATATTGGACGCCGATGAACGCGAATTCCGTAGATTTTGAAAATCATATGTTGAAATCAACCAAGCAAAAGAATGTACGTCGTGAGTTGTAAGCTGTGAGTCGTGAGCAGCGACGGCGACGGCTCACCGGTTCGACACGAGCCCACCACGCTGAAGCGCACTGTTTGGGGACGTATCAGCCCTGGGGGGCCAGGAATTTCAATTTCTGATTCGTGAAATTCGTGTTCATTCAGGGCCATTTTCAAAGGAGATCATGCGCGCCCACAAAACAACCCTAAGGCTAGCGCTCAGCATCGCGCTGTTGCTCACGCCATTCCTCCCGCTGCGGGCCGCCCCGGCAGTGGAGGCACAGTCGGAACGCCCCGTCCTGGCCTTCTACTACGCCTGGTTCGACGCCAATACCTGGGCGCTGCCGTTGCCGGATCAGCCGCGTGCGCCCTACCTCTCCACGGATCCTATCGCCATCGAAGCCCACGTTCTGATGGCCAAAGACGCCGGCATTGACGCGCTCGTCCTCGACTGGTACGGGCCGCAGGTCGAGAACAATCAGACCGAGACCAATTTCCGGGTGCTGCTGGAAAAAGCCGCCGTCCATGGGCTAAAAGCAAGCCTCACGGTGGATCTCGCCGGCCCTTTCATCCACGATGTCAACGATCTCACCCACGCGCTGCTGGTCGTGCGAGACCAACACGCGCCGCACGCGGCTTTCTTGCGCATCGAGGGCAAGCCCGTCGTCTTCTTCTGGCGTCAGAACCTCTATTCCATCGAGACCTGGCAAAGCCTGCGAGATCAGATTGATCCTCATCACGACATGCTGTGGATCGCCGAAGGCATCTATCCAGAAGCGCTGCAAGTCTTCGATGGGCTGTACCTCTACAGCGTCGCCTGGTCCGACGACCCGGCCTCTGTCCTGGTGCGATGGGGCAATGAAGTGCGGCAGTGGGCGGAAAATCTTGGCGCCCGCCGCTACTGGGTCGCGACGGTGATGCCGGGATACAACGATCTGGCGACCGGGCGCACGGACGCTTTCGTGCGAGAGCGCGCCGACGGCGCGTATTATCGCGCCACCTGGAACGGCGCGATCGAGAGTCAGGCCGATTGGGTCGTCATCACCAGCTTCAACGAATGGCTGGAGGGGACTGCCATCGAGGCCTCGCAGAACTACGGCGACACGTACCTGCACCTGACCCGCGAGCTGGCGCAGCCATATCGCCAGCTGCAACCAGCCCCGCCCACCCCCACGGTCGAGCCGCCCACCGTCACACCGGAGCCCGAATCCACTGCCACGCCGGAGCCAACGCCCACGGAGACACCGGAGCCAGAGCCGACTGCCACCCTCACCCCCACGGCGACCCTGCCGCCGACCGCGACCCCCATCCGTCTGCCCACGCCCACGCCGCGCCCGACGGGGCTGACGACGCTCACGCCGGAGCCGACCGACAGGCCAGGTTCCGTTGGCGCGCCGCAGGGCGCGCCAACGGAACCCACGGCAGCCAGCGTCCCGCAACGCCACATCGTTGAGGGGGAAGCGGCATCCCGCCGCGTGTCGCCGCTGCTGGTGGGGCTGCTCATCGTCGCGGCGGGGCTGATCGCCGTACCGCTGTACAGGTGGTGGCGCGCCGCCAGGCGCTGAAAGAACACCGGGACGTCCACCCCAAGATAAATTCTAACCGTCGAGGGCGCAAGGCCCGCCACTACACGCTGTCGCCTCATGCCAAAAAACTCAGGCCAGGAAGATTCCCCTGGCCTGAGTCATTTCCCACAGCGCTGCCGCGACGACTACGGAGCCAAAATCCCCACCACGGTGGTCTTGTTGAAGAATTCCAGGTAGTTCTTGTCCCGGCTGGCAATCTCGCCGATGGTGAGAACGCCCACCTGCGGCAGTCCCGGAACGCGCACCGCCTCGAGTTCGCGGGGCAGGCTCTCCGCCAGGCACAGCGAACGCGAGATGCATTCCATCAGCAGCGTTATCCCGTCAGCGCGCTCACCCTCAAAGCCCTCCATGGCAGTCGTGGCCGCCCTGGTCGCCGCGCGAATCATCGAGTACGGCGTGCCGGTCACGATGTCCACCAGAGAATTGACCGGCATATCGCCCACACACAGCAAGGAGCCGTCGGGAGTGTTATTCACCGGATCGCGCACCACCCCTTCCGTGCCCACACGACCGAGCACAAAGGGGTAGAATTTCGAGAGATCGTAGAAGGGCATCTCGTCGAAAGATTTTTCGGAATGCGCCTCGACCACTTCGCGGTACACCTCGAACGCGGGACGCCAGTTCAGGGTTTTGACGAGGTGACCGCTGGCTTCGGTGATGAGGAAAGGTCCTGCCAGCGAACGCCAGCCGTGCGACACGCCGACGCTGCAGGTCATGTCGGTCACCGCCAACACCCCGCGCCCCTGAAAGAGTCCCTCATGAGTGAAGACACAGGGCCGGGGGACAAAATCCAGCGCGCCTGCGCCTCCGCCGATGTAGGTGTACTCCGGGCCACAGTGTTCGAACAACGCGGCGAGGAAGTTTTCCACGGCGCTCGCAGTGCAATCCACATAGACGAAGGCCGTGCGCCCCGGACAGCCCTCGGGCAGGGCTGAGGCCAGTGCCGCCTTGAAGTCCGTGCCGGTATCCTCCAGGCCGCCGATCACCCGCACGAGCGGTTCGGTCGGCAGGCCCACCACGACTGTCCCCACGTCATACGCCTGTCCCTCGAAGATCACGCCTGGGAACAGGCCGCCAAAGGCCGGCACGGGCAGCTGCTTGAGCGCCGTTTCCAGTTCAGCCGCCGACCAGGGATTGTTGATCGAAGCCAAAATCTGCAGCCCGCGCACCTCGGGATGCTGTAACACACGCCCCAGCGCTGCTTGCAATCCGTCGAGAGTGCCTGTGCGATCCAGATCCACCATCATTTCAGCCTCCTTTCATCATAAACCCGGCCACCCGCGTCCATCCGCCTGATGAGCGCCTCACATAGCTTCATTCTATGCGCATTCACGCCAAAAGGCAAGTCGGCCCGGCGGTCCAGCAAGGGCGCCGCAGCAAGTCACTTTTTCCCCTGACCCGCGCCGTGGCCAGCATTCACGGACAGATTTCTCCCGTCCATGTTTTTCCATGTTCAGCCGTGAACCAGGCCGCAGCGGAGAGATGACGGCGATTGCGTCCCCTTCATGCTGAAGCTTCGCCCAACGCGCCAATTCGGGTTATAATATTTTCAGGGCGAGGCAGCAGCCGGGCCGCATTTTCCACCCATTGTTTGCTCAATTGCCAGCCCCCTTCATGCGGCAGCGAATATTCCGATCGCCAGAGGTTCTCTCGAAACAGGGCAGGGAGACTCAAAATCAAGGAGAGTTCAGCATGGAGACAATCCTCTTGTATGCGTTGGTCGGTTTCGTCGCGCAGATGATAGATGGAGCACTGGGAATGGCCTACGGGGTCAGTTCCAACACCTTCCTGTTGAGCATGGGGGTGCCGCCAGCCATGGCAAGCGCCAGCGTTCACATCGCGGAGATGTTCACCACCGGCATTTCAGGGCTTTCACACTTCCGATTGGGCAATGTGGACGCCAAGGTGTTCAAACGGCTCATCGTTCCCGGCGTGCTGGGTGGCGTATTGGGCGCCTACGTGCTGACCACTCTCCCCTCGGACGTGATCAAGCCCCTGGTATCCCTCTACCTGCTGATCATGGGGGTGCGGATTCTGCTCATGGCGTGGAAAAAGCTGGAAATCCACGACCGCGAGCCCGCGCACTGGTTCATCCCCCTGGGGTTGGCAGGTGGATTTCTCGACGCGATCGGTGGTGGCGGTTGGGGGCCCATTGTCACCACCACGCTGGTCGCCAGCGGACGGTTGCCGCACAAGATGATCGGCTCGGTCAATGCCTCAGAGTTCTTCGTCACCCTCGCTGAATCGGTAACCTTCCTCCTGACGCTGGGGACGGCGCTCAGTCAGCACTGGCAATCGGTCTTAGGGTTGCTGAGCGGGGGGATCATCGCCGCGCCGCTGGCGGCTTACGTCTGCCGCAAACTCCCGACGCGGGTGCTGCTCGTCCTGGTTGGTGCGGTGATCATGCTGCTGAGCCTGCGCACGCTCTACCTGGCATGGTTCTGAACCCTCCCGGTTCGGCTGAAGACGACCTGACGAGAGGAAGTGTAAGTCGCGTCG
>JAAZNO010000210.1 GCA_012798275.1 Chloroflexota bacterium | reverse complement strand
TTGAGATCCGTGTGTGACTGTCCCGTCCCCGCCTGCCGGTAATCGGGCGCCACAATCCTGGCGATCTGCACGACCTCGACATCCGCGAGGCGCGAGCGCAGCCGCGGCTCCAGGTCTTCCACTTCCTGATTGGTGGTGATGACCGTCGGGAGGCGGTTCATGTAGCGGAAGTTGAGCAGCTGAAAGAGCTTCTCCAGGGCCCAGGACGTGCTCTGCTCCGTCCCCAGATCGTCGAGGATGAGCAGCGGCGCGCTACGGATCTCCTCGAAGCGTTCATCGTAGCTCTGTGAGGAGCCCGGCGCGAACGCCGCCCGCAGATAATCCAGCAGATCAGGGACGGTGAGGAACAGCACTGGCAGTCCCTGCTCCACGCAGGCGTTGGCAATGGCGAGCGCCAGATGCGTCTTGCCGCAGCCATAGCCGCCGCACAACACCAGCCAGCCGTCGGGACGCTGCGCGAACTCCCGCGCACGGTCGTAGACGCTGTGCAAATTTGCCTGCTGCTCCGGCGACAGGCCGTGTCCCTCCGGGCGGAAGGTAGCGAAGGTGAACCGCTCCAAATGTTCGAGGGAGCTCATCGTCCGCAAGGCCTGGAGGCGACGCGCGCGCAGCTCCTCAGTGCGGCAACTGCAGGGGAAGAGCCGCCCGAAGTCAGGGTGGTCGAGCGGCACCTCACGGCGCACGTAGCCGATGCCGCCACAGACCGGGCAATTCGGCGCGCCCTGTCCGACAGCGCCCGACGCGCCCTCAGTGCTGGATGAAGTCGGCGAATTCGCCTTCGACATACCGGCGCCCATCTGCTTCGCTATCTCGTTGATCGCTCTCATCTCGTCCTTCTGCTTTCCAACGTTCCAAAATGGCGCGGATGTATTTCCAGTTACGTCGGTTCAACCGCACCGCCTCCCGAAAAGCGTCCTCGATCCAGGCCTGGGGGTAGGTCGCCTCGGCCTCGCGCAAGTCTTCGCTGATGAGCGCCGTGAGCGGGCCAAGGTTCTGCTCGTACAGCGTGTAGATGTTGGGGCGGTCGGCGCCAGCCAGCTGGCGGGGGATGACGCCGCGCCGCAACGCCTCCACAGCGATGCGCCCCCGCGGGCTGTTGGCCAGATAGCGGACTTCCTCACTGCCGTCCGCGCGACGCCAGGGGACGCGCAACAACGTCCCCCGGCTGACGCTGCGTCCAAGCGCACGCGCGAGCGCCGTCGCCGTCTCATCGGGGCCCAACAGGCGGTTGACGAAGGGATCCGCCAGCAATTCCGCCTCGGTGATCCAGGGGGCGACTTCAGCGCGCTGCTGCGACAGGCGCCACAGCACGAACAAGGTGATCTGCAATTCCGCCAGGTCGTCAATGCGGGGCAACAGCTCGGTGAAGAAGCTCTCCGGCAGGCGCACCAGCGGCGCCTCGCCCTCCGGGAAGCCCGAAAAATGCCACATCACGTCTGTGGGAGCCGCCATCGGCTAGACCTCCGGGGGTTCGGTGAGGGTCGTCGCATCGGCAAACTGCGTCAGGTTGCGGTTGAAATAGAGTTGCACCGTACCGAGGGGGCCGCTGCGGTGTTTCGCCACCATGATTTCCGCAATGTTGAGCTGCTGCGTTTCGGGATGGTACATGTCATCGCGGTAAATGAACATCACCACATCCGCGTCCTGCTCGATGCTGCCGCTTTCGCGGAGATCGGAGAGCACAGGGCGCCGGTCCTGCCGCTGCTCCACAGCGCGGGAGAGCTGCGAGGCAGTGAGGATGGGGGTGTCCAGCTCCCGCGCCAGTGCTTTCAACATCCGCGAGAGATAGGAGACTTCCTGAACGCGGTTCTCCGTGCGGGTGTCGGCAGTCATCAGCTGCAAATAATCCACATACGCCATATCCAGGCCATGCTCTGAGTGCAAGCGCCGGCATTTGGTGCGCAGCTGCAGCGGGGTCAAGGCCGGCGTGTCGTCAATGTAGATCGGC
>JAAZNO010000209.1 GCA_012798275.1 Chloroflexota bacterium | reverse complement strand
TAGCAACATAAAAGGTGACGTAACTGTTCAGCCACCGATAAAGGACGGCGTAGATTCCCGATCCGCTATTATAAAGAATCAAATGCAGCCTGGCTACCTGGCGCCAGGCTGAACAGTTATCTTGATTTTAACGTTAAAATAGCCTCGATGCTACCCGTCTTTCAAAACAGCGCTTGTCACGGCGCCTCAAGCTCTGAAAGTGCCCACCTGTTCTGAACCGTCCCAGGCGTCCCAGGCGGGAGCTCCGATTCTGGCGGCCTCTACACGAGTTTTGTGAGATATGCTACAATACAGGCATGATGGAACGGCTGTTGATCGAAGCCCCTGACGTTTGGGACGCGGCGCTTCGCGCGCTGCCGGACCCGCATGTGCTGCAGTCGTGGCTCTGGGGGGACCTCAAGGCGCGCCAGGGGTGGCGTGTCCAGCGGTATCTGTGGCAATCCGCAGGGCAGCCGCTCGCCTGCGCTCAGCTGTTGCTGGAGCAGCGGCGGGATGCCTGGCTGGGCTATATCCCCAAAGGCCCGGTGGTGGATTGGAGTGACGCGGAGCGGATGACGGAGGTCCTCGCTGACCTGGGGCGCATCGCCCGTGACGAAGACCTCTTGCTGGTCAAGATTGACCCCGATGTGACGGCGGAATCCGCGACGGGCAAGGCCCTGGTCGCGTGCTTGAGGGATCGCGGCTGGCATTACTCTTTCGAGCAGCTGCAGTTCCGCAATACGCTGGTGATAGATTTGCAGCCCGATTTGGATGAAATCCTCGCACGGATGAAGGGCAAGGGACGCTACAACATTCGGCTGGCCGTGCGCAAGGGCGTCACCGTGCGCCCGGCGACGCCGGCCGATCTGCCGTTGTTGGTAGACATGTACATGGAGACGGCGCAGCGAGAGCGCTTTGCGATCCGTGAGCCGGCTTACTATCGCGAGACGTGGCGCGCGTTTCTGCAATCGGGGTTCGGGAGCGGTTTCATCGCCGAAGTGGGGGGCGATCCCGTCGCCATGCTCATCCTGCTGCACTTCGGCAAGCGCGCCTGGACGATGTATGCGGGCTCCTACAACCGGCAGCGCCAGGCCATGCCGACCTACCTGTTACAATGGGAAGCATTGCGGTATGCTCGAAACCTGGGCTGCACCCTCTACGACATGTGGGGCGCGCCCGATGTGCTGAACGCCAGCGATCCTTTGTGGGGCGTCTATCGGTTCAAATCCAGCTTCGGCGCTACGTTGGTGTCGCATATAGGCGCTTTCGACTATCCTCCCCATCCATGGCGTTATCGGATGCAGGTGACGTTCCATCCCGAACTTGCAGCGCTGCGGCATTGAGGCAGAGGCAAGAGGTGAAGGGGTGAACGTGGGAACGTAAGTGACTCGTGATTCGCTTTTTCGTGAAATTCGTGTTCATTCGGGGCCATTTTCGAAGGAGGTGTCCATGCGTGTTCTTGTCACCGGGGGGGCGGGATTCTTGGGCAGTGCACTGGCCAATGCCCTGGTTGCCGGCGGCCATGAAGTCCTGGCGTTGGATGATCTGAGCGCTGGCGACCCGGCGCGGCTTGCGCCGGAGGTGCTGTTCCATCGTGGCTCGGTGCTGGATCGGCCCAAGCTATGG
>JAAZNO010000208.1 GCA_012798275.1 Chloroflexota bacterium | reverse complement strand
GATGTGCGCCAGCACCTGGCGTCTCCTTCGAAAATGGCCCCGAATGAACACGAATTTCACGAATAAGATTAGAAATTCCTGGCCCCCGGGGCTGCTACGTCCTCAAACACCGCGCTTCAGCGCGGTTGGCTCATGTCAGGCTGGGGATTCCATCCCCAGCCGACCCGTGAGCCGTCGCCGTCGCTGCTCACGATTCACATTTTCATCCTTGGATGATGTGCGCCAGCACATGGCGTCTCCTTGATGCAAGCAGTGCGCCGCGACAGGGCCATCATCACAGCCATCCCTGCGTGTTGGAGCTCACAGCGTCTGACGAAGTAGGTGCAACGATGATCGGCAAGAGGTAACCTCACGGGCCTGCTCGCTCAGGTCCAGCAAGCCTTCAAAATCCTGTCGGGCCTCGACGTATGCTCACGAACTGCCGGCAGCCTCCGGCGATGGCCCGCCGGGACCTGTCAACCTGCCACAAAAAAAAACAGGGCAGGGTCTTCACCCTGCCCTGTGCAGTTGGATTATGCCGCGTCGCCCGGAAGCGCAAACCCTTGCGCGCGCAACAGCTTTTTCAAATCCGCCAGCGCCTTGAGGCCAACGCCGCGGATATTGGTCAGCCCCTCGTCGCCAGATTCAGTCAGCCGGACCAGCACATCTTCCACAGTCTGGACCCCGGCCTCTTGCAGGGCATTCAGCACCCGCTGCGGGAGCCCGAGCTCGGTGATGGCCAGATTGGGGGCCGTGCGCGCCTCTTTGCGCTGCTGCACCTCCTGCAGGGCCTCCTCGCGAGCCTTGAGGCGGCGCATGAAGCGATCCACCTGACCTTCGGTGTCCACGATGCGCTGCTCGCCGGTGAAGAAAGGGTGGCACTTGGAGCAGACATCAGTGCGGATTTCCGGCACCGTCGCGCCCACCGTCCACGTATTGCCACAAGCGCAGATCACCCGCGCATTTTCATACCATTTAGGATGGATCTTGGGTTTCATGCCTCAACGCCTTCCTGTACCCGCACATTCACACGCTTGCGTCCGTGAACGACGTCGTAATACACATTACCATCGGTCAACGCGAACAAGGTGTAATCCCCCCCCATGCCCACATTGACGCCGGGCTTGATCCGCATCCCCACCTGACGCACAATGATGTTTCCTGCGCGCACCACCTCGCCGCCGTATTTCTTGACGCCACGGCGCTTGGATTGGCTGTCGCGCCCGTTAGTGCCTGTTGCCTTCTTGCGTGCCATTTTTACGCCGCTCCCTTCACAATTTCATCCACGCGCAGGCGCATGTAAGTCTGCCGATGGCCCTGGCGCCGGCGATAGCGCTCCTTCGGCTTGTGCTTGAAGATGCGAATTTTGGGACCACGAAATTCTTCGAGAATGGTAACGCGGACTCGCGCACCGGGCACGGTCGGCTGCCCTACCACAATCTCGTCGCCATCCGCCATCAGGTAGATGTCTTCAAACTCGACCTGCGCGCCCACCTCTTCAGGAAGCCGCTCGACGACGAGTTCACTCCCTACGGTTGCTTTATACTGGTGTGTGCCTGACTTAACGACTGCGAACACGACTGCATCCTCCATTATACACAATAGAAGCCAACCCCTCAGGTCGGCTGCGAGCCAATTATATCTGGCTCGATGATTTTGTCAACCGCCGCCCGAATTGCTTTCCTGCGCCGGCTCAGGTTCCAGAGCGCGAGCGAGCCGCTGCGCGATGCCCTCCCAATGGGTGCCGGGCCAGAAAATTTTACCACAATGGGGGCAGCGACGGAAGTCCTGCTGTGTCTGCGCGACGTAAGGCGGAATATGGGGGCGCGCCGCCGTCAAGGGGATGCGCTCCAGGAGCACGTTGCAGGTCATACAGCGCGGCGGCCGCGGCGGAATTCCCACCACAGCATTAACCTGCGTAAGCTGCGTTTCGAGCGCCGGCGTCGTCACCAGAATGACGCGCAGTCCCCGGCGCGCCGCCAGGCCACGGTCCCGCGTGAGCAGAATCCGCCCCTCGCTGCGGGCGCGTTGCGCGATGACGACGTCCTCCTCCTGGGAATAGACGGTGTCATAACCCAACAGGCGCAGCCACCGCGCCAGCTTGCCCAACATCGCGTCCGCGATGAAGCGAGGCTCTTCCCCTGGATTCAACATCTCTGCCCCCTGAACTCCCCTCCGCCTGGGTGGTTCGCCTTCAGTATAACCCAAATCGCGGCGGATTCCACATCCCCTACTGCCCCAGGGTTGTTTTTCCGCCGATTCGATGGAGAATGAGCGCAAATTCCTTCGCAATCGAACGAATGTTCTGGTATAATAGGGGAAAGAGAGGCGCAAGTATGGCTAAAACAGAGACGCGATGGGTCTGCCAGGAATGCGGGTGGAGCTTTGCCCGACAGATGGGCAAATGTCCTCACTGTGGCGCATGGGAGACGCTGGTCGAAACGGTGGTGGATACCCCCGCGCCCAATGCCGCACTGCCGGCGTCCGCGGGGCCTACGACACGCCCGCAGCGCCTCAGCCAGGTGGACGGCTTTCACGAGCAACGTATCCCCATCCCCATGGGTGAACTCGCGCGCGTGCTGGGCGGCGGATTGGTGCCCGGCTCGATCATCCTCATCGGCGGCGAGCCAGGGATTGGCAAGTCCACGCTGCTGCTGCAGACGGCGGCCATGTTGGGGACGGAGGAACGCCCTGTGCTGTACGTCTCCGGCGAGGAATCGCCCGGCCAGATCAAGCTCCGCGCGCGCCGCCTCAACCTGACAGGAGAGACGGTGTTAATGCTGCCGGAGACGGAGGTGGACGCCGTGCTGGTCCAGGCGGAGGCGCAACCGGCGCTGCAAGCCCTGATTGTAGACTCCATCCAGACGGCGCACGTCGCCGACCTGAATTCAGCGGCGGGAAGCGTGAGCCAGGTGCGCGAATGCGCCGCGCGCCTGCAGCGATGGGCCAAGCAGAGTGGGACGCCGGTGTTGCTCGTGGGACACGTCACCAAAGAGGGCGCCATCGCCGGGCCCAAGGTGCTCGAACACATCGTGGACACGGTCCTCTACCTGGAAGGCGACCCCTTCCATACCTATCGCCTGCTGCGGAGCGTGAAAAATCGTTTCGGCGCCACCTCCGAGGTGGGAGTCTTTGAGATGCGCGAGGAAGGCCTGGTCGAAGTCGCCAATCCCTCGGAGGCCTTTCTGGCAGAGCGAATGGTCAACGTGCCCGGCTCGGCGATCGCCATCATTATGGAAGGGACCCGGCCGCTGCTCGTAGAAATCCAGGCGCTGGCGAGCGCCACCAGCTTCGGCAATCCTCGCCGCACGGTGAACGGCCTCGATTTCAACCGGCTGTTGCTGGTGGTGGCGGTGCTCACGCGGCGCATCGGCCTGCGGCTGGCGGATCAGGACGTCTTCGCGAACGTGGTGGGCGGTCTGCAGATCGCGGAGCCGGCGGTGGATCTGGCGGTAGCGGTGGCGCTAGCCTCGACCGTGCGCGACCGTCCCGTCGCCGCCGACCTCGCGCTGGTGGGTGAAGTGGGGCTATCGGGAGAAGTGCGCTCCGTCGGGCAGTTAGAAGCTCGCATTCGGGAGGCCGCGCGGCTGGGATTCCGCAAGGTCCTCATCCCGCGCACGCTCAACCGGCAGAAGCTGCGGCTGCCGGAAGGCGTGGAAACTGCCCCCGTCCGTTCCGTCCACGAGGCGATTGACCTGGCCCTGACGTGAAAGTTTAAGGTATAATGTGCTGGGAGGTCCTACTCTCCGACAGTGAAACGACTGTGTGAGGTGTGAGAAAAATGGATTTTGTGGATCAAATTATCTGCGGTGATTGCGAGCAAGTGCTGGCGGAATTCCCGGATAATTCCATTGATCTGATCTTCACCTCTCCGCCCTATGCGGACCAGCGGGTCGGCACCTATGGAGGCATCAGACCCGCTGAGTATGTGGAATGGTTCCTGCCTAAAGCCGCACAATTCCTGCGCGTGCTCAAACCCACCGGGACCTTTGTGTTGAACATCAAAGAGCGCGTGGTCAACGGCGAACGGCACACGTACGTCATTGAATTGATCCTGCACATGCGTCAACAAGGGTGGCTATGGACGGAGGAGTTCATCTGGCACAAGAAGAATTCCTATCCCGGAAAATGGCCCAATCGTTTTCGGGATGCCTGGGAGCGGCTGCTGCAATTCAACAAGAGCCGTCAGTTTACGATGTACCAGGAGGCGGTGATGCTGCCCGTAGGCGATTGGGCAGAAACGCGTCTCACCCATCTCAGCGAAACAGATAAACGCCGGGATGAATCGCGCGCCGAAAGCGGCTTTGGCAAAAAGATCTCGAATTGGGTGGGACGCGATAAGGTATATCCAGACAACGTCCTGCACATGGCAACCGAGTGTTCGAACCGCAATCACAGCGCCGCTTTTCCCATAGACCTTCCCAGCTGGTTCATCAAATTGTTTACCGCGCCTGGAGATGTGGTTTTAGATCCCTTTCTGGGTTCCGGCACGACGGCGCTGGCGGCGAAACAGCTCGGACGCCGCTACGTCGGAATTGACATCAAACAGGAGTATTGCGATCTGGCGCGCACACGGATTGTTCAGATTCCTCCGCGCTTGTTTGAATTGTAACCCTCAGCATCTAGCACTAAGGAACGCTAAAATGAATCCCCTGGATTTAGAGGAAGTAAAGCAATATGTCAATGTCCATATTGTGGAGTTCCATCAACACCGTATTGCTTCATTAGAGCAATTGACAATTGATCGACTGCTGCAAAAGAACCCCTATTTGTTCAAAGCCAAACACATTGTCAAACCATGGGATCTGATTGACGAGCTTTTAACAGCATTTCTTTCCTCGTCAGAGGAGAAATTGTTTGGTGATTTCCTCGAAGACCTTGCTATCTTCATCGCTGAAAAGACCTGTGGTGGACATAAATCTGCCACGCCAGGGGTGGATCTGGAATTTTTACACGCCAACAGACACTATCTTGTGTCCATCAAATCAGGGCCTCATTGGGGCAATAGCTCCCAACACAAGAGATTGGCCCAAGATCTGCGCGAAGCAGTTATTCGCGTCAAACAATCCAAGACTGCATCCACGCCGGAGCCGGTGCTTGGCATTTGCTACGGGAAGACCCGGACAGTCCACACCAAGGATGGATACCTGAAAGTTGTGGGGCAGAATTTCTGGTATCTCATCAGCAAGAACAAATCCCTCTATACTGACATCGTCGAGCCAATTGGCTATCGGGCACGGGAACACAATGAGAGATTCGAATCTGAACGGGATAGAATCATCAGACGCTTCACCAAAGAGTTTCTGGACCGCTTTTGCAATGCAGATCTTGAGATTGACTGGGTTAAGCTTGTCGAATTCAACAGTGCCAATTTCGATCTTGACGAATTTTCGCTTTAGCGAGCATTCATGACCAAGAGCCGTTCTCGCTCCACCCAATCCAGCGCGGCCGGAAAATCCCGCCAGTCATCGCGGAGACGTTCCAGAGCGCGCAGGCCGCTGATCCAGCTGACCCGTGATCAATGGCTGGACCTGCTCGG